>NZ_JAVJQP010000092.1:0-117795 GCF_040218875.1 Coleofasciculus sp. D1-CHI-01 | reverse complement strand
GGGAGCTGGGGGAGCAAGGGTACATTTTACCTGAGCAAGGTGATGCCATACTTATGAAGGATGCTACCCCATTTCCTTGCACTTTATCCACTGTCAATATGGCTCAAAGCATTGATGGGCTTTGCGGTTTCGGCTTTGTGCAGCAAGCCCTATTGTAGGGGCGCACAGACGTGCGCCCGATTCAATAGTAAAATCTATTCCACAATTTTAGCTGTGTCACGTCGCCATCGTGAGGAGAGTGTTCGCGCAGCGTTCCCGAAGGGTAGCGTAATGCACCATTGCTCTAAAGAGGGTCAATCTGAAAAATGTCATACCCTTTCCCACACCTTTGTGCAAGTTTCCTACCGTAGAACTATCAACAGCGTCTAATTAGACAATCCGTGTAATCAGATTTCGTAGTCAAAGATGCGAGTCTTTGATGGTGTTGGGTTTCCTTCGTCAACCCAACGTACAAACTTGGTTGATCTAGCGTTAACTAATTAGGATATTTGTTTTTTTCGATAACCTTGCTAATGTTTAATTCCTTACTATCCCTATTTATTACAAATCTGACAACCTTATTTTTAGTCAGCTCTTCAAATTTTTATAAAACGGCTAACTTACCCTTTTTTCAGTCCATGAAATCCGAACCAACCGCCAATCAACCCTTTGACCAAGAACCAACTGATAAAGGAATTCCGCTAGTTTGCTGGGTGCGTGAAGCTTACTCTAAACCGGAGTCTGAGGCGCAAGTCTGGGCGTTACTCAAGGTAGCGCATCAATATTCAGCCGCCGGACATCAAGATAAAGCCTCTGAGGTATTAGAACAAGCCTTAGAAATTGCCCGAACTGTTGAAGATGTCCAGAGTAAAATCAAATTATTACTTCAGGTGGCTAGTGGCTATATAGATGCAGAGGAATTCGCTTCCACTACACCCCTACTCAATTCGGCTCTACAACTTACTCAAACAACTACAGACGAGCCAGCAAAACTTGCTTTTTTAACGGATATTGCTAGCCAATATACAGCAGCTAGCCAGAAGGATAAAGCGGCTGATATAGTAGCCCAAATTGAGCAACTACGAGAAACTGTTGATCTGAATTATTTTAGACAGGGTTCTATCCTCGACACTCTCACTGAAGTTTATGCTGAGCTAGGTAATCTAGAGCAAGCCCTGGGAATTGTTAACCGTGCCGAGGATGCTAATTTTAAAGCGTCAGCACTCACTAACATCGCTCAATCCTATCGGAAATTTGGGCAAGAGAATCAAGCGATTGAACTTCTTGATCGCGCTGCTAAAATTGCCGATATCAACAGCCATACATTAGCTAAAATTGCTCAACAGTATTGGCAGACAGGACAAGAGGATAAAGCGACTCAAATAGCGATTAACTTGCCGGATGCTAACCAAGATGTATTAGTTGATATTATCAGCCAAAAGGCAAAACGAGGTGACTATAGCCAAGCCCTGCAATTAGTCCCTTTTTTCAAAGGGATGGAGCGAAAAGTTTTTGCCCCAAAACATATTGCGGAGCAATATGTAGAGGGAGGCTCAAGTGAACCATTGTCTGATATCGTAGCAACGATAAAAGATACTGAATCTAGAGAAACTTTTCTGGGTACAATTGCTGCAAATTATATAAAAAACGACCAATATGACGCCGCATTAACGATAGTAGAAGCCATCAATGATGCTTACTACAAAGCGGCTGTCCTGACTCAACTGTCGCTTCATTACACGGCGTCGGGAGATAACAACCAAGCCACTGCGCTACTCGCCCAAGCCACAGAAATTGCTAAGAACACTGATGATTACATCACGATTCATCCTCTGCTAAAAAAAGTATCAATATTGACTGCGATCGCAGGTTTATATCAGGCGATTGGTCAACAGGAAAAAGCGGCTGAAGTTTTATCATTAGCCCAGAAACCGCTCGAAACTCTACAAGCAAGTGGTGAAAACCTACAAGCAAGTGGTGAAAACTTACCTATACCCGATCCTAATATAGCTCAGTCAAATCACCGACTCTATTGGCTGCAACTGGCTCAAAACTATACCGAAGCCAAACAATACGATCGCGCCTTAGTAACGCTGCGACTCGTAGACGATCTGGCGACAAGCAAGCGTTTAAGAACTAGGCTGGAATGTGCCAATAATCTTTAGCACGTCGGTTGGTGTAATCGCCGTTGATGGTCAAACACAATTAAAAAGACCAATCATCCCAACGACTGATGTTAACTCGCAATCCTTGCCAGACTGAGCCACTTTATTTCTGTCGCTTGAACGGAATAAATGTAACCTTAGCTACAAAAAATTAGGGTTCGACTTTTTAGAGACGTGACATGAATGCGTTACATCTTCGCTCTAATCACCCATTTCCTGATTTCCCTGAATGAGCCAACTCTATTATTTAATGTAACTCGTGATACATCTCATAGTAGAGGCGGACTTTGATCACATAGATTATTGTTCACCATCACTCATTTTTCTATAAACAAATCACCGCTGTTCTAGATCAATAGCACTGTAGGCATCCCACTCTTAGAGGAGAATGAGAGTGTAGGAAAAAAACCTAAATCTAGAGAAGCGTGAATCAAGGAGATTGTGGCTATGTTAGAACTACTGATTTTGATGGCTTACTTAGTCGGCTGTTTTGCCTTTATCGAAGCGCTATTTGATAAAGAGTTCGATGGTTCTCGCTAACGTCGAACACAGACAAGCGTTTAAGGCGAGTGAAGCCAAAAAAAGGCATTTTTCTGTAAAGTTATACATTAACGCCAACATGAAAACCAACATCAGGCGTTCATACTATTGTTTAAGGGGGATGAACCCAATCAGAATGCACCCTAATCCCCCTGCTTTACCCCCGCTAGATTGACGGAACTAGCGGGGGTTTTCTTTGGTATAAGCGATGTTTACTGCTTGTCTTGATCTCCAAAAGCGAAGATTCCCTTAAATAGCATCAGTAGACCCCCTGCTAAGATAGCGATCGCGAACCCGCCAATGACTAAATCGAATATGTGATTGTCCACGCTGGTTTTCCTACTCTTCCTGCAAATGCTAGCGTAGAGATCGTCATTCGTCATTCGTCATTTGTCATTCGTCAGGGAACAGGAAACAGGGAACAGGGAACAGAATTTATGTTCAGATACCTATTGCTTTATGGTTGCTTTTTGAGCGGTGGTATAGTTATCGTGCATGATGGCGGTGGTGATACAGGAGATAGAGTCTCGGTGTGAACGCTTTTATTCAACTTGACCCCTTTGATTTAGTTTGGGGATTGGGCATGATGGCGATCGCGATTGGTTTATCCAGTTGGCAGGGTTTAGGATTGGAGTTACCGTTAGCGATCGCGACAGGGCGAACGGTGATACAGCTTTTGGTAGTAGGGTTTTTTCTGGGGGTTGTCTTTGCCTTGGATAACCCCCTGGCAGTTTTAGCCGTTTTACTGGTAATGCTAACCATTGCAGCAATTACCGCCCGTAACCGGATTGGCAAAAAGATTCCCCGACTATTCTGGGTAGTATTCGGTTCGATTTTCTTCTGTAGTGCCTTAACGTTGATTTATATCAATCTACTAATTATTCAACCGGACACCTGGTATCAGCCCCAGTATCTAATTCCTTTGGGTGGTATTGTTTTGGGCAATGCCATGAACGGATCTGCGATCGCGGGTGAACGGTTGGTGAGTACGATTACCAGTAGTCGCTTGGAAATTGAAACACACCTGAGTTTGGGTGCTACCCCCCAACAAGCCGTGGCGGGATACCGCAAGGATGCTATCCGCGCCGGATTGATTCCTACCCTAAATCAAATGATGGTGGTGGGGATTGTCACATTACCGGGAATCATTACAGGTCAACTGCTGAGTGGTATTGACCCATTAAATGCGGCATCTTACCAAATTTTAATCATGTTTATGATTGCGACAACTAACCTCACTACTACAATCTTGGTGACTCAGGGTATTTATCGTCAATTTTTTAATGTTCAAGCCCAGTTAAAAATTCCTTAAAGGGTTATTCGTCATTTGTAATAATTTTGCCACACGGTCAGGGCGGGTTTAGTCACATCCGGGTGAAGCAAGAAACGATAGTAGTGAAACCCACCCCTACCAACCATGCCCTCGAAGGTTGTGAAGGGTCAAAACTTTTTCATTTGCACCCCAACACCCCTGCTTCTGTAAGTGATGCTACGATAGCCCTAGTTTAGACAGCACCTAGTATGAGTTTTTCTTTTGTTACCCCCCGTCGCCTTCTCGCTTCTGGTCTGTGTTTGGGTGTTCTGAGTACCTTAGGGTTAACTGTCCGTTCTCATTCATTGCTATCACCCGCCGTTGCTGAAGTGGCGATCGCATCCACTAAAAACGTCACGGCTGATGATGTGGTGGGTACATGGCAAGGGGAATTAGCACCCGGTCAAATGATTACCTGGATTTTGACGCCAGACGGCAAACTCTTCATGACTGCCTCACCCGTTGCTGATGAACCACAACAGGCGTTAGAAATGCGTTACCAGGTAGAAAGCAGTACCAAGCCGATGGGTTTGGATATAGACTTAGCGCGGGGGGCGACTGTCATGACAATTTTTGAAATGACTCCCGAAGGTCAAATGCTCGTGCAAATCGCGGGAACAACTCCAGGAGAAGAACGACCTGAAGAGTTTAATAATGCGACAGTGTTTGAGAAAGTTTCAGATACAACAACATTACCGCCAAATACACAAATTGATGATTTTCAAAGTCGCTAGAACATCAGTTTAGTCGTCCAATCATCTAATATTAAGCCCTTCACAAACAGGAGCGGTGACACCTTGCTCCTGTAAGATGGGATTATCGTGGACTTCACCAAATGCCTGGAGTAAACCCTGAGTATCTGGCATAGTTGTGTTCTCCTTCTCATTAAGTTGGCACTATTGCTAGTGTCTAGGTTACTGTAGCACGCTTCCCAGGTTCTGGTTGCATAACTAGAGGAAGATTTGGAAGATGACCGAAGATCACAAAGATGGGGAGATGAGTGAATGGGATTAGGTGTGAGACAATAATAGACGGTGTTCTCCTCGATCAGAAGCGACTATGCAAACCAGCGATCGCACAGATATCAGTTCCCAGCCTCAGCATCCTCTATTCGCCGCCCGGACAGCAACGGTGAGACGTACCACGGGTGAAACCGATGTACAGGTTAGCCTGAATTTCGATGGTACAGGAATCTGTAGTGCTGACACAGGTATCCCCTTTTTGGATCACATGTTGCATCAGCTATCCTCTCATGGGTTAATTGATTTAGACGTGAAAGCCACGGGTGATATCGAAATTGACGATCACCATACCAATGAAGACGTGGGCATTACACTGGGACAGGCGTTTGCTCAAGCATTAAGCGATCGCAAAGGGATTGTCCGCTTTGGTCATTTTATCGCACCCTTGGATGAGGCATTAGTCCAAGTGGCACTCGATTTTTCGGGGCGTCCTCATTTAAGCTATGGCTTAGAGATTCCGACTCAACGGGTTGGCACCTACGACACGCAACTGGTGCGGGAATTCTTTGTTGCATTGGTGAACCATAGCCAAATGACGTTGCACATCCGCCAACTGGATGGAATTAATTCTCATCATATTATTGAAGCCACATTTAAAGCCTTTGCGCGATCAGTTCGTATGGCAACAGAAATTGATCCGCGTCGCGCTGAAATGATTCCCAGTTCTAAGGGGGTTTTGTGACTTAATAATCATTGGTCTTATGTCGTTTGTCACTTTCTAAAAAATGGTACAATATCATCTCGCTCTTTATTACAGCGCAAAGCGCTGTATAAATCTGATATCGGGGCAGTGAATCTAATGTAGGGGCGGGTTTAGGGGCAAAATTAACAGACAAACCCATAACCTTTCGACAAAACCCGCCCTGCTCCACCCTATCACCCAACTGATCACCTCAATCCCCCATCTTTCCTACATCTTTGGCGTGCGATCGCGGTTGAAAATCAGGTTTATTTTGTTGTCGGGTTTGAGGTTAATTGATAAATTTAGGTGGGGATTAGGGCGGGTGCAAGTTGTTTATGTTGAGGTGGGTTTACTCATCTAATCCCTAAACCCGCCCCTACATCTTTTGACAAAAGACATACAACAAATTAAGCCATTGGCGGAACTGTTAATCCTTTGAGCGATCGCGCTTTTTCTAGACTCAACCCTTTACACTGCACCAGCACCGCAAAACCTCCCAATCCCGTGGGGTTAATCAGTTGATGTAAAGCATCCCGACGCTGCATAATTCTAATCACATCCTGCGCCCCCGCCATCGCTTGTCCCTGATGGCTTCCTGATCCTGACAGTGCTGAGATGCGATCGCCTAATCCTAATGCCATTAAAAACAACCCTTGTTTAGTCAATTCTACGGTTTGTAATCCAGACAATTCTCCTTGCCGTTCCAACGCCGTAAAATTCACATGAGCGGTAATATCTTGTTGCCCAACATTTACATAAGGATTATCATGATGGCGGTGACGATAATAGCATTTTAATGTTCCCTGATGTCGGACGGGTAAATAATAGCGATCGGCAGAATACCCATAATCAATGGTTAGCAAAAATCCTCGTTGTAGCTTATTGGTAATCGTCTCCATCCAATCCAACGCTGCCAAATTCACTTCAGTTCGATAGCCATCTGGATACGCACCTGAATATAAATCAATTCCTATCCATTGAAAATACTCATTTAACTGAGGTGTAGAACTATCATTGGTAACTTCGCCAAAATGAATCTCATCTACTTCTGTCGTTACCGTTGTCACATACACTTCCCGAAGCTTTCCCTTTTCCAGCACAACTTGATGCACTGGAAAGGCATCCACGAGTTCATTAGAAAAACAACACCCGATGATTGAGTTGTCTGGTATTTCATCAAAGGTACACCAGCGTAACGGTAAACCCGGTAGATTCAACTGGGTTAAAACTTGCTGTTGTTTACTGATCAATCCCGCTGCTTTTTCGACAATGATATAGTCTAACGCCGCAAAACAGTCTGGATACTGTCGATATAAATAATTCAAAACATCAGCCGCAACCAATCCTTGACCCGCCCCCATTTCCACCAATGTAAAGGGTTCGGGGTATTCCAGAATCTCCCAGATTTGGGCGAACTGTTCTGCCAGTAACTCACCAAAATCATGACCCAGATGGGACGAGGTAAAAAAGTCTCCTTCAGAGCCAATATTAACTGCACCCGTAGCATAATATCCCTGTTGGGGATGATAGAGGACTAAATCCATATATTCGGCAAATGAAATACGCCGATTTGGTGTCGCCACAATTGTATCGGCAATTAGGTGTCTTAAGGATTTATCTTGGGGGGATAATGACATGAGTACAGATTGGGTAACCGAGTAGAGACTCGGGGAAGCAGGGGAAGCCTGTAGAGATGCGATCCAGAAGCGTCTGGAAAGCAGGGGTTGTAGGGGCGAGTCGCTGCATAAATGTGGAGGGTAAGAATTAACCTGTCTCGACTCGCCCCAGTCTCAATCGTTAATCTCAGAAAGGGGACTGTATTATTTAAATCATTAAAGAGCGCCCCCACAAACTGATATCAATTAACCAAGGGCTGAGTCGCGATCGCATCGAGTCCCACCGATTTCAATAAGTCTGCCCAAGCCATTTGAAAGGAGGAATCCTCTGGATTAGATTGTCTAAGTTGAGCCAGGGTTGTCAGAGTATCAAACCAAATACCATTTGCCCCATACTGGAGAGCCTGTTCTAACAAAGGTTCTCCGTCTAGCTGATTTAATGTTCCATTCGGCTTAATTCGTTTAATCACGCCTTGGACTCCGGGACTATCGGGCGTAACTTGTGCGCCACAAATCATCAGAAACGACCAATGATACGTTTTACCCATTTCTAGCTTGGATGCTTCATCAGGGAGCTTTACACTGATAATCCCTGCTTGTTTGGGCATAGGCAAGGTTGTTTCGTAATAATAATCCTCATTTTCGTCCTTAAGCACAAAGAGTGCCTGCTTCGCCGTGGTTTTAGGGACGTAAACAAAAAATGTCGGGCGCTCTGCAACGGTTAATCCTTGGCGAGTCGCGGGCATTACAGGCGTAATCGCTGGCTCAAGTGCCTTCGCATCTTGAGGACATCCGCCATCACGAGTCCCTCCCCCTTCCGTATTGTTGGGTAAGGGTGGATCACCAGTTGGTGGCGGTGTGAAGCTTACCGTCACCATCGAGCGACTAGCTAACGTTCTAGCCGGCGTAACTTCTTGCGCCTGCACGGGTAGCCCCTCAATCGGCAGGATATTCCACACCAGACTGATGACAAAGAAGCTTATATAAATGTAGTAATGTTGCCAAGTCATGAGCATAATCCTCTTGAACAGTAAATGCCTTGGCGAATGACACTATTAATCTTAAACAATTTCGTTTATAATAGCCAGTCTTCACCCCTTGATTTTACTCAACCCATAGGAATAAAAATTGAGAAGATTTATGTTGTAATAAGTCTTTCTATGTAAGGTTGATCACAAAAATACATCTAAGTCTGCCCTGCGATAATCCCCCTCCGGGATTTTTGATGAACCTGAGCTGCCATCTGTCACAATTGGGTTGACAAGTTACTTGAGGTGTAGGCAGGGTGTCGGGTGTCGGGTATGGGATGTCGGATGTCGGATGTCGGACACAATTGAACCCCTCTTTTCGAGCCAAAATGATTACAGGTTTTCACAGGTTACTAAGTAACATAATCTACAGTAATGTTTATAGAGATCACTAATTTACACTAATTTACATTATTTTACAATCAGAGTAAAAAAATATAGCGCGTCTAAATCATTTGTACAATTAATTTACATTCTTTCCTAATACTTAATAGGTGTACCTCACTTAAACGCCATCGTGCTGTAGAATCGACGCTCTATAACCAATTGCCTACTAAAACAAACGGTGCCCAATAATAAGGATGCTCATACTTAGGATTTTGCAAGATAGAGAGCTGTGCCTGACGCAGAGATTCCGCTTTGTTGTTTTCAGCTTGAGTCAGGGATTGGTAAAACTCAGCCATTAGTTGAGCCGTTGATTCGTCGCGAACCGACCACAGAGTTGCCAGAGTGCTGCGAGCGCCGGAACGTACAGCAACACCCGCTAATCCCAAGGCGGCTCGTTGATCCCCGGTTGCGGTTTGGCAAGCACTGAGAACCAGTAACTCAATCGGTTGGCTATCCTCTCGTTCTCGAACTTGCAGTAATTGATCCAAATCATTGACATTAACTTGTCCTTCCCAGGTCAAAATAAACGTATCTTCCACCTCGGAACTAAACTGACCATGGGTAGCAAGATGAATCACTGGGAAAGGAATGGCACCAATTTCCTGCTTCAGTGTATTTCTTGTAAACTCCTGATTGAACAGCATCTCAGACGGAACTTGATCCGAGATTTTACTCAGTTCCAACTCGACTCCCGGTAAGGCAGAAAATCCCTGGCGTTCCTCGCTGAGTCCACCAATTAATGCCTGAAGCCGTTCTCGGTCTAATGCACGCGGTTCTAACAGTTGCAATCCGGGACTAACTGCGACACTATATTTTTCAATTAGATACTGTTCTCCATCATAAAGGGCTGCCATGGGCAGATTTCGCAACGCTCCATCCAGGATAAAGACGAGGGTTTTAACGCCACTGTCGGCTAATTCAGCTTCTATGGGTCGAATCAGCCAGTCGTAAATGTCTTGGGAATAGCGTAATCGTTGTTTGTTTGACAGAACAGGATTTAGGAATTTGCGGAGTTGGACAAAGGCGTTGTTGACCTCTGCTTCCGGTAATTGGGTTTGATAATGGCGCAGGGGTTGTCCCGGCAATGATAGAATCACGGCTAAACGGTCTGGCAGAATAATCGGATAAATCACCGCCGCCGTGGGATCAACCTGATCAATTTGTTGGGATTGCGCCTGGATACAGGTATTGCGAAAAAAGTTATCTAATTCAGCAAGCTGGAGGGATTCAATCACCTCACGGGCTTTTTGTAGGTTTTTTTGAGACGGATCAGATTTTATGAGTAATCCCACCAGTTGACGATAGACGGGTTCAACTCGTTCTCGAAAGTAAAATTGTAAATTGGGCAGGGCAATCAAATCACTACGGAGCGATCGCAAGGTTTCAACGGCGACGGTATAAGCGGCGACGGCATCCTTTATATTGCCCTGCTTTTCCAGAATTCGACCCAGTTGCCATTCCCATAAATAGGCAATATCGCCAGCATTAATTCCCTGAACCAAACTCAGCGCCTGTTGCGTCAGCTTTTGCGCCTCGGCTAACTGCTGCTTTTGTTCGTAAAGTTTGCCTAATTGTCCAATGGCATAGGATTCAGCTTTAGCGTCTTGAATCTGTCTGGCTTGTTGAATGGCTTTGGCTAACAATTGTGCGATCGCGCCGTTCGTAGTCAGCGCTTTAGCGCTTCCGGGATTGCTAACCAGGGCGGGTTTAGTGAGGTTATCGGTTTCTGGGGTAAGGTTATCGGTCAAACCCGCCCCTACAAATTGGCGCTCCTGCTCCCCGGCTTCTCTGCTCCCCTGCTCCTCTGCTCCTTGGCTCATCCGCATTAGGCTATCTGCAAAATTTACCTGAGCATAAACCGCCGCCCGACTGGGGGATAGGGTGGCGAGACTAACTTGGATTTGCGGTAATAGTGCGATCGCGGCATCCTCTTGTTCCGTATTGATCAACAGACTCAGTTGGTTCAATTGAGCTTTGATTTGGATCAGCGAATTGGTTGCATTTTTAGCCGCTTTCTGAAAGTAATCAAAAGCTTTGTCATCCTCTTGTAAGTCTCTCGCCACATTTCCTAAGCTCAACAGAATCGCACTGGTATCGGGAGTTGGGTTCAGTTTTTGGGCGATCGCTAAACTTTGGGTTAACAGGGTTTGGGATGTTTTGGGATCGCCCAACTCTTGCAGGGCTATTCCTAAACTCTGCAATCCTTGAACTTTGACGCGGGAGTCAGGGTTGGCTTGAAGTTGTTGATTTGCTTGTTCTAAGAGCGTTTGCGCCCGTCGATAGAGTCCCAAGGTTTGCAGGGCTTGGGCTTGGTTAATTTGGCTTCCCAGTTTTCCGGTTTCATCACCCGCACGGCTATAAGCGTCGGTGGCTTGTTTCCAAGTGTCCAAGGCGGCTTCAGCTTGTCCTTTGGTGAGTTGCAGGCGTCCCTGAGTATTCAAGGCTTGACCCAGAATCGCCAAACCCCCTGATTCCCAATTGTTTTGATCCTGCAACAGATCAAGACTTTGGCTAATCGCTTGTTCTGCGTCTTGGACTTGTCCCAAATTTTGATACGCTAGCGAGAGATAACTTAAACTTAGGGCTTGATTTAGGCGATCGCGCTTTGCTTCATAATCTTGGGCGGCTTGTTGCCACAGTTGTGCTGCATCAGCAAAACGTCCCGCTTCAAAGGCGGCAATCCCTTGTTCTAGGGGGGTTGGGGAATTGGCAATTTTGGCGTTTTGGGGTTGGCGTTGTAAGCGCCTAGTGTTATCCCCAAGGTGTAAGATTTTATCGGTTTGGGCAATATGCCCTTCTGCCCTCTGCCCTCTGTCCTCTACCTTGTCTCCACTAACGTGTAAAGATTCAACTGGATATGAAATTCCGGGTAATACAGTGGTGACGAGAAACAGGGTTAGCCCAAACCGTATCACAGAGGAAGCATACCGTCTCAAACTAGACCGAATCTTTAGCCGAAAATTTTGACTAGCCCACTTCATAGTTTGACCTGATTTTGATAGTTAACGGTATCCAGAGGGAGTGTTGAGCGTTGATTCTTTGCTCAAAGGAACCTGGTTTTGAGGCACGTAGGGGCGGGTTTAGGAAATTATGTTTCGCTATTGATCATAACCTTTGTACAAAACCCGCCCTGATTTAATTGGCAGTATTGACACTTCGCTCAAGGGTATGATTTTGATTTCATATCATATAAGTTCGCATCGAAATTATGTTTTTTTAACGCAGAGGGACGCAGAGGTTCACGCAGAGGGGCGCAGAGGTTTTTTGCTTGATCTGAGATTATACCCAGAATTAAGGTGAACAAGTTTGTGGTGTATATCGAGGACTTTGAGGGAAACTTTCTGGTAAATTAGCTACCAATTCAACTTGACCTTTTTCATTGACAATCCAGCCTTGCGCTTCAATAATTTGAGGTTGAGAATTCGGTCGGGAAAATTGAAAATTGTTTTCCGTCTTAGCCGTAGACCCTGGAGAAGACGCCACCGATAAATTGCGTACATCGGACCACACCGTCTCACTGACAAGGGGTTGAGTCGGGTTAGCGGGTAAGCCACCACGTCCAGTTAGGGCAAAGTAATTTCCTTCATCAGCGGCACAACCAATGGCAATGAGGGTACTGGTATCCGTGAAATTTTCGGGGAAATCAACTAATCCTTGAGAGGGATCAATACCCTGGATAACGATATCTACAATACCACTGAACTCAGGTCCCAATTCAGAGGTGGCTGTAATATCACTTTCTGGTGTCAATTTCTTCCGAAACTCCGTGCCAAAAATACCTTGAGCTATAATAATAACTCGCCCCCCTCGACCTTGTTGAGCATTCGCGGTAATATCGCTATTTTCTAGAGCGACTAAGGTATCGGTCATGATGGTAATATTACCCCCATCTGTATTTCCTGCATCGGTGGTAATCTGACTCTCTTGAATCATCAGCAAGTTTTGGGTTTTTAGGGATAAGTTACCACCTTGACCCGAATCTGTCGCCGCATTAATTGTTCCCTGATTATTCAACTCAATCAAATCGGCGACAATCTCTAATGTCCCCGCATTCCCAGAACCGAGACTATTCACGGCAACTTCTGCCCCATCTCGGATAATAAGTTGACCTGCATTTACCTTTAAAACACCCGCATCCCCCGTGGCTTGCAATGCCGGAAAGTCAGCCCGTCCGGAGGAAGAAACCAAACTACTGGGAATTTCAACGGTGACTCCTCCCCCGGTAGAAATGCCCGTACCGATGAGTTCCAGAGTATCGGAGACATTAACCGTCAATGTGCCTCCATCTCCCGCACTCAGGGTGGTGGTTGAAATATTTGCCCCATTGCGAATGATCATATTTCGGGTGGAGACTTTTGTATCTCCTGCGGGCGCACCACTAAAACTGGTAGTTCCCGGACCACTAATAAACCGACCATCCGGGGATAAACCGTCAATTTCAATCGAATCCGTTGCATTTAAAACCACATCTCCGGCTGGACCGCCTAAGGGAATTAACCCCAATCCGGTTAATGCACCCGTCTGATTTCCCACTTGCGCCCCTTCGCGCATAATCATCCGGCGTGTATTTACAGTGATGTCGCCGCCTGTCCCGGTACCAAAGACACTGTTGGCAAAAATCCCTGTGGGAGCAAGAGCGCCAATGGGCGTACTGTCCATTTGCACAGACTCAGAGGCGTTCACCTGCAAACTTCCACCATCCCCTTGACCAAAAGTAATCGTTTGCAGGAGTCCACCATTTTTCAGGGATAAGCGTTGCGTATTCAAGGTGAGATTCCCTGCATCGCCTGTGGTTCTTTGAAACGCCCCGGTAACAAATGCTGAACCGGATATTTCCACGGATTCAGCAGCGTTAACCAAGACATCTCCCCCTCTCCCTGCACCCCCGGTTGGTGTAGAGGCGATCGCGCCATTCCGCATCACTAACCGATTCGTGTCGATGGTTAAACGACCGGCTGGGGAACTGCTTGCTTGAGTCGCCGCTAAAAGTCCGCCGCCGAAAAATTCGATATCGGAAACTTGGAAGGGGGGTACACCTAACGCTGCTAATTGTTCTGGTGTAGCTAATGCCCTTAAGATAATGTTTTGCTGCAAATTCTCAAATCCAGAACCACTCAGTTCTACAGCCTCTGAAGCCCGAATCGTCAAATCTCCCCCTGTCCCGCCACCAAAGGTTGACGCAGAGACTAAGCCTCTACCCTGCACCCGAAGTTGTCCTGTGTTTATGGTTAAATCTCCCCCTGATCCAGTACCGACTGTATTTGCCTTGATGCTACTGATGGGAAAACCCGTGGGGGAAGCGCCAACCACTTCGATTAACTCAGAAGCGTTTATGGTTAAATTAGCTCCAGGTTGAGATCCTAGAGTAATGGATAAAATTTGTGACCCATCCAGTACAGAAACTTGTTGTCCTTGTACCAGAATCTCACCTCCGCCTGCACCACTTGCATTGACGGTGGCTTGTTCTATCAGTTGAATCGTTCCTAATGTTGAACTTGTAGCGTTCAGGAACGAGGATTGGGGAGAATTGAGGTTCCACTCTCCATCAAAAACAGAACCCAGTTCAATTTTTCCCCCAGGTGCGGTTAGATGACCTGCTTTTAACTCCACATCTCCACCAATTAAGGATAAAGTTTGACCAGGTTGCACCGCTAGACCCACGACTTCATCCCCAATCATGGCGACGGATTGATTGACAATCGTGCCGGGATTGGCTCCAAATTGCAAGCCAATGGGAACGTTAATGGTGAGTAAAGGAGACGGGGGTTGAGGATTTGTGGCGCTGAACTCTAGCCCATTCTTAAAAATAACGCTATCTGCTGTCGTGGCGCGAAATGCACCGGACACGTTTAATTGAGCATTTTCACCAAAAAAGATACCATTGGGATTCAGTAGAATCAGGTTCGCGGCTCCATCGACGCCTAAGGTTCCCAGAATATTCGTTGGACTGTTTTCACCAGTGACGCGAGTGAAAATGGTTTCAATCCCGCCAGGATTAGCGAAATCAACTCGTTGTCCATTTTCCACATTGAATTGTTCAAAGCTGTGGAATAGGTGAGAATCCCGTTGAGCGCCACCTTGAATCAGAATGTCTATTGGGTTATCGCCCGGTGTCAATTCCGACGTTTCACTACCCAAAGTAGCATCAGGAATAATTTGCGCGATCGCAGGCTGAGTTAAAACAATGCCAATCCAGCATCCCAATAGGCTTGTCGCGGTCAATGCCATTCGCAGGACGCTAACGCGATCGAGGCTTTTTTGATTCAGGTTTCGTGCCACCGCTACCTTATATTTACGTAACACTAAACAAGTTATCGCCGCATTTTGCTACGATAGCATCTTCCTTTCGGCAGATGGTAGGACTTATTGCTTGTTTAGAATGTCTGCCCTGTGTAAACAGAGCGAACTTCTCCATTCCGTCGAATAATAGCTTCTCCGTTGTTCACTTCAACTAACATCCAGCCACTTGTGCCAATGGCTTCACCAATGTTAATCCGCTGAGTAATCCCATCAATTTCAAATAAGGCAGCAGAAAGTTGCTCTGACTCTAGCACTCCCACCAGAGTATGGTTGACAGGAGGCGGGGGTGGCGGTGCTGGTGGCGTTGGCGATGCTGATGCTGTAGGTGAAGTCGGAGCAACTGTTGGGGGTGGTGCTGGCGGTGTTTGAGCTGTGACTTGAGGAGGAGGGGGTGTGGGTGTAGGTGGATTAGCAGCCGGTGAAGGCGCTGGGGCTGGCGGAGGTGCGACTGAGGAATTCGCAGGGGGTACAGGGGGTATCCAGGAACTCTGGGGGGGATAAACTGGATAGTATATTCTTTCCAAAATTGTACCCGGTGGATTAGCACCCATGGGACGATTGATCGCACCGGAAGAGTTAGTCGCACCTGGCGGTAGATTAGGATTACCTGTTCCACCACCTGCCATTCCAGCTTGTTGTCTGGCTTCAGCTTTACGGTCAATAGCTTCTAGCGCCTCCAAAGCATACTCTCCAAACTTGTAATCGGCTTCTGAGGGGAGTTGGGTGTCAGTAGACGGTGAGCCAGTAAAGTTGGGCAACCAGGGTGCAAACCGTTGTTTTTGAGTAATCAGTAGCAACAGTGCAGTTAGACCCACTGAAATTAGAGCCATTACCCATAAAAATCTATCCACAGACCAACCAGATTTTTTGGAATGGGAACGGCTACTCTTGGTTCCTTTCGTTTCTGAAGACTGGGTTTCAGACGAGTCTTGGTTCGTCTCAGAGGGATGTTCCACCAAGTCTTGAGTCGGTATCACAGCAGGTGGCGCAGTGATGGGGGGAATCACAATCGACTTTAAAGATACATAGTCTGGCTTAGTCGGTTCAGTTGGTAATTTGCTACTCCCTTCCAAGATGCGGTCAAGATCTGCAAATAAATCATCCATTAACTTATCTGCATCGGCTTCGGCTGACCAAGACTGGAGCGCAGTGGAGGTGGTTGATGGCTTGTTTGCCTTGTCGTGAGTATTGATATCCTGAGACATAATGGCTCGCTCTGATGGCTATAGAATTCTCTATATTAAGATGCTCTAAAGCATTTCCTATCGCTTAGATTAGCAATCAAATTACCGATCTGAGAAAAAATTCTCATCTTTTTATCAAAATTCTGTACGATTTTAAGTCCAATGGCGATATTGTGGGTCTACTTCTGTTGATTGGCTTGGGCATTGCGTCGCCACATCTGAGGTTTGATACGTCGCAACGCTGATGCCGGAAATCGTTGATGCCATTGGTGATCTGAAAGTGTCGCCAGTTCCGCTAAGGTGGGAGCGACATTCCCAGGATAGGGTTCAAAGTCGGCTACATCTGTTGGTTGAGCAAAGCGTTGGTTCCAAGGACAAACATCCTGGCAGATATCACACCCTGCTACCCAACCCTCTAAATGGGGGGTAATGGATGAGGGAAGTTCCTCGGCTCGGTTTTCAATTGTATGATAAGCAATACAACGATTGGCATCTACGACAAAAGGTTTAACAATTGCTCCGGTCGGACAAGCCTCCAGGCAACGGGTACAGGTTCCGCAATGCTGGGTATGGGGAGTATCGGGTGTCAGAGATAAGTTGGTTAAAATTGCCCCTAAAAACACCCAACTCCCATACTCTCGCGTAATTAGATTACCATTTTTTGCGATCCAACCAATTCCAGCACGTTCTGCCCACACTTTATCCTGCACCGGACCGGTGTCTACGTAGTAACGAGCTTTGATTCCTTCTCCTTGGGCTTGTAGCCAGTGGGTCAAGGCTTTGAGTTTTTTGTGCATCACCTTATGATAATCTCGTCCCCAAGCATAACGGGATATCTTCGCGTACTCGTTTCCTTGAGGGCGTTGGTGAGGGGTGTAATAGTTGAGGGCAACGGAAATAACGGATTTAACCCCTGGCATACAGGTATGGATATCTAAGCGGCGCGGATTCTGCATCCAATCCATGTCAGCATGATAGCCCTGAGCCAACCAAGTTTTCAGATGTTGAGTGGCTTGCTCGTCAGCATTCCCGTCTACCGCTGCAATACCACAGTGATGAAATCCGAGCGATCGCGCTTTTTGCTTAATTTGATTGCTTTTGTCATTGGTCCTTTGTCCTTTGTCCTTTGTCATCATAGGCATACTTTGGCAAGTTTCTCTATGATGAATGAAAGTTATCCCGACTAACAACCTGAAATGACTATAGAGGGCATTACCCAGTCCGTGATTTTGCGTTACTTTGAAACAATGAATGCTGGGGATTATGACGCAACCGCCGCATTGTTTACTGATAACGGTGTGATGCAGCCACCGTTTGAGGAACCCATCCAAGGGCAAAAGGCGATCGCAACCTACCTAAAGGCTGAAGCCATTGACATGCAACTATCGCCCAAAACTGGAAGTGTGGAACCCCAAGAAAACGAGGATACTCAAATTCAAGTCAAGGGCAGAGTACAGACACCACTATTTAGTGTCAATGTGGGCTGGATATTTATTCTCAATCCCGAACAAAGGATTAGTTTCGCCAGAATTAAGCTGTTAGCCTCGCCTCAAGAACTCCTCAGCTTAAGACGATGACGAATGACAAATGACAAATGACAAATGACTAATGACAACTAAGCCGCCACTTGTTCCCAGGAACGAGCGAGCAACTGACGCCCCAACTCAATATCTCTAGGCGCACAAAGCCAATCGGGATGAGCTGTCATTAACAAACTTTCTAATGCTTCTTGATCAAACAAATGCCAGACAGCCGCACCATCAATCTTGGTTGCGATCGCGTAGCAATTGGCGCTGATACACTGAATGGTTGAGGTGTTGGCAATTCGCCGCAGTTCCATGCGATCGCCCGATTGAAGACTTCGGAACCGCCATAATATTTGCTTCCATTCCTTGAGTGATGACACCGTTAATCCTGGAATCGCGACCTGGATATCCGGATCTCCATTGATGGTAATCCAATAGTGGCGTGATGGATCAATTCCTTCTAACCATGGAGAATCATCATCCAATCGGTAGCGGGGAGACAAGATAAACGGCTGTGTCATAGGAATGATGGGTTGCACTAAACTTAACAGCTAGCTCTTGGTTTCGGAGGCTCACCAGTCCTCGAAACAAGGGCATCCTTAACAGACAGATAGTCAAGTCGCTCTTTCGGCTTGACTTATTTAAAATCCTATAGATTCAGATATCTATATCAAG
Source organism: Coleofasciculus sp. D1-CHI-01 (assembly GCF_040218875.1). Lineage (NCBI taxonomy): Bacteria > Bacillati > Cyanobacteriota > Cyanophyceae > Coleofasciculales > Coleofasciculaceae > Coleofasciculus > Coleofasciculus sp. D1-CHI-01. Next base: position 99,379 of record NZ_JAVJQP010000092.1, on the reverse strand, counting down.
TAAATTTAACAAAGCTTATAGATTTAATTAGGATCATGACTGCTTTTGTAATATCTCGTAACAATTTCCGTAGTCTCGGACATTATACTACAGACGTTCCGGAAATGGGATACAATTATCTAATCATTCGTCAGCCTTAGGTAAGCTCGTCTCCATCTTCAGACAATTACGACCATTGATCTGCAAGCGATACTCGACTCGATCCATCAGCTTTTGCATAATCAGCCAACCATATCCGCTTTCCTGTTTCGCCTCTGGAGAGGGTTGATTATAGTTGGTGATGTCATACCCTTTGCCGTGATCCCAAATTTCCAAAGCAATGTCCCGCTCTTTGAGTTCCAAGCGAATCAAAATCGGTAAATTGGGTTGATCTCGATGAGCATGACGCACCACATTGGAATAGGCTTCAACTAACGCCAGTCTTAACCGACTCGATTGATGTTGCCAATCCACTGAATCTCCTAACGCTACTTCCAAACTTCCCAGTAACCAGCTTTCGACAATCGTCAAAAACTTCAAGTCACTTGGTACATGCAGCTCCGTTTTCATCAACTATAGAACCTCCATTGAGAGAATTGTTTGGTCATCTTCCTGAACATTATTCGTCTCCTCGCGGATATGAACTAATAAATGGGGTAAATTAAAGGGAGCTGGCTCATGAAGCAGAAGTTGCCAAAGACCCGATGTCCCCAACATTGAATTCGTCAAGGATTTACTATTTTTAGAGTTTTGAGAATGGGTGTCGTGTTTTACGTCCTTGTCCTTAACCGTTGCTTCTGTAATCCCATCACTGATCAGCAGCACAACATCCCCTGAATGTAACGTCAACGTTCCGGCTTTGGCTTTCCACTCCGGAAGAATACCCAGGGGAATCCCCCGAGTTTGTAGATAATCCGGTTCTACAGTTACAGATGATTCCGGTGCAGATTGTTGCTGAACAACTAAATGATGCGCCCAAACCAACGGATAGATGTGACCCGCATTCGCATAGACAAGCTGTCGCGAGGTTGGCGTATACCGCGCTAGTACCATCGTGATAAAACAGTTAGTACTGAACAGATCATCTGACATAATGCTGTTCAGGTTTCGCATCACTACCTCCGGTTCGGGAGAGATTTCTTGAGCCAATTCTCGGCGCAAGATAGAAATCGCACTTGCCATAAATAAAGCCGCAGGCACTCCCTTTCCCGACACATCACCAACCGCCAGCCAAACATCGCCTTGAGGATGCAGGTAGACTTCAAAAAAATCACCGCCAACTTCTCGTGCGGGATAACAGTGGGCTTGAACTCTGACCCCTTCCACCTCAGGTAAACTTTGGCGCAACAAATTATTTTGAATCTGGCGAGCTACCTCCAATTCAGCCCGCATCTGTTCGGCTTGTAATTGAGTGCGTTGGTAGAGTTTTGCCTGAGAAATGGCTAACGCTGCCTGTTCAGCGACAGCTTCGATGAGTTTAATATCCTCTGACATCCAAGGCTGATCACACTGTTGTTTATAAAGGGATAACACGCCCAATAGCTGTTGTTGCCAGATCAGAGGAACAACTAGATGCACCGAATGATTACCATCACTGAGCTGTTGAATAAGCTGGGTTTTCCAGTTTTCCAACACATTCTGCACAATCGGTTCAACATCAGGTAACGATTCAGAATCTTTTGTTGACTTAGCTTGGTAAGAATATGAGTCTGAAATCAGGTGATTACCATCGACAGGTTGCAGGATACAACTCGTCGCCTCGAAGGTTTGACCAATTGTGGTGACAACGGTTTGCAACATACTGCCATAGTCTAGCGACTCACGAATGGCTGTTGTCACGACATTAAAGAGTTCTTCGCGGCGTAAAGCGCGACTCAGTTCATTAGTTCTTTGTTTGAGAACTCGGTACGTATCGGCTGCTTGTTGAACGATGACTTTCAGACTTTCCGGATTCCAGGGTTTGGTAATATACTTAAAAACTTTGCCGGAGTTAATGGCTTCGACTAAATCTTCAACATCGGTATAGCCCGTTAACAGAATCCGAATTGTATCCGGGAAGCGATCAACTGTTTTCCCTAATAATTCTGTACCATTCATCACGGGCATCCGTTGATCAGAGATAATGATCGCCATTTCTCCCTGTTCATCCAAAATGCTCAGAGCGCTCATCGCCCCATCCGCTTTATAAACCCGAAACTCTCGTCGGAAGGTTCTATATAATAAATCTAAATTGTCAGGCTCATCGTCCACTATCAATAATTTGAGTTTATCTGCCTGACTCATTCTGTGTACTCCGGTCTCTGCTTGAGTTAGAAACAATAAGGTGAACTACTCAGGCTTACTTCGTAGAAGCCTGAGCTTCTGATCTCACAGGGGATTGCGTCAGCTTGGATTTACGCCCAAGCTTCGGTCTCACATCCCCTCCATCAGCAGCAGTCCCAGTCCCTGAGACCGATAAATGTTGCTGAGCCTGTCGAAGCATTCTGATGCCTTCCGCCCTGATATTTGCTGAAGCGTTACCGTCTCTATCGTGGTGAGTGCCACAGCTAGGGCAAGTCCATGACCTAACCTCTAAAGGCATCTCATCAACTTGATAATGGCAGTTTGAGCAGAGTTTTGAGCTAGGGAACCATCGGTCAATTTCCACCAGTACCTTACCTTCTTTTTCGAGCTTGTAAGATAAGAAGTTGACAAACATACCCCAGCCAACATCAGAAATAGATGCAGCTAGTTTGTGGTTACGAACCATGCCTTTGGTATTTAGACTTTCGACTACGATGACTTGGTTTTCGTCAACAAGCTTTCTGGATAGCTTATGCAGGTAGTCTTGACGGACATTACTAACTCGCTCGTGAACCCTAGCCACCAGTTTCCTGGCTTTATCTGTTGACTTGCTTCCCTTCTCCTTTCTATCTAATTTCCGTTGCTTCCGCTTGAGGTTGCGCTCATGTTTGGCTAGGTGCTTAGGGTTGGCAAACTTAGAGGTCTTGACCCCATCGTTAACAATGGCAAAATCCTTCAGCCCTAGATCAATCCCAGCTACTTTGCCATCGGTGCTAACAGGTGGGTTATCCCCTTCTACCTCGGTCAAGACGGACGCAAAATACTTCCCTGATGGCGTCATGCTCACCGTTACCGTCTTGATTGTTCCTTCTATGGGTCGGTGTAATTTAGCCTTGACTACGCCAACGCGACCCGGAAATTTGAGGCAATCACCTGCAACCTCGACTGATTGAGGATACTGTATGGACTGCCTATTCTTTTTAGCCTTGAACCTTGGGTATTTGGCTCTACCATCGAAAAAGTTCTTATAGGCAGTCACCAGATTGAGCGTAGTAGCCTGTAACACCTGAGAATAACACCCAGATAACCAGAACGTTTCTTCCTGTCTCTTTAGTTTAGGTAAAAGTGCATTCAATGCAGAACGGTTCAAGCCTTTGCCCGTTAACTGGTAGGTTTCAATGCACAAATTAAGCGCATAATTCCACCACCAACGGCTACAGCCAAAGTGTTGAGCTAGTATCACTTGTTGTTCAGTTGTCGGGTATAGCCTCACTTTGACGGCTTGATGTCGCATTGTTTTCACCTTTTCTTACCAGAATATACTATTTAAGGTAAGCTTCTCCGGAAGATTGGAAATTATTTTTGCTAATAAAATTTATCATCATACCATATCTATTTTTTCAGGGGAAGAAATCAGCCATTGATTTTACCAAGAGTCCGCGCTCTGCACCGAGCCAGCTATTGAGATTGCCTTTTTTCCCTAGCTTAACCTTCTTCTGGGGCAATGGGGTTGCTACTCAGATGGGGGAGCTAGGGGAGCTAGGGGAGCTGGGGGAGCGGGGGGAGCGGGGGAAGTTAACTCAAAACTCTACCTTACCTATTGCCTATTGCCTATTGCCTATTGCCTATTCCCTATTGCCTATTGCCTATTCCCTATTCCCTGACAAATGACGAATGACAAATGACCTTTAGCGAGTTACCCCCTGTACGACTGGGCGAATGGCAGAACCGTCAAACAGTCCTGGGTTTCCATTCCAATTAAAATCATTAATTCGTAAGCTAATTGAACCTAACTCCTGAACTGGATTGTAGCGTAGGAGAATACTGTACGTGCGACGGCTGTACTCCAAGAATAAATCCGTACTGATTTCCTCACCCGTGTCCAAATTGAAAGAGGTCTGAAAACCAGCCAGAAACGGACCGTAGATTTGTTGGGTGATGCCAGCAGAAAGCACAATTCTATCAGCCACTCGGTCAAACCGAAATGGGGATAAGTTACCCCGTGCAACCTGAGTGTAGCTGAGGTTAAATCGAGTGTAGTCGAGATAGGGTCGGGAAAAATGCCCAAGCTGACCTACAAGCCCAACTGTACCACTGAGGGATTCCTGGGTATCGCCACTACTATAGGCGCTAGCCACCCCGGTGACTACTCCCCGCACTGCCAAAAAAGGAACTACAGGTCTGGGTGTATATCGTAATCCTTCGGTGGGAGTTAAGGGCAAAGCCTCACCTCGCCAGAGTGTGAAACTTCGGCTCAACGATGCACTGGCTTGATAGCGCGTCAAGTCGATGCGGTTATTCTCTCGTGGAGGGGGAGGTAGCAAGTCTTGTCGATCTGTCCTAGCGTTAATTGCCTGAATCCCTGCTTGATAGGTAAGATTGATCCCTGTGTCCCCTAAGCGAATTACTGGGGATGTGATCACCGCTCCCAGACTCTGCTGCACGGTTTGAAAGCCCAAGGAACCATTAAACAGGCGATCGCGAAAGCTATATTCCAGATTCAAGTTATGGGGTAAACCCGTACCGATAACCTGTTGGAGTCTCACACTGGCTCTGAGTTCTTCGTCCAATTCATTGGGATCAAGGCTGGTGAAGGTGGCTGAAGCCCGTAGGGTGGTTCGGGGGGTGAAGGTGGCATCTAGTCGGGCTTTGAGACCGAAGGAGGAGGGGTTTAAAAGACCATTATCATCTTTGTCTGCGGTATTGGGGTTTCTTTCACCAAGGACGGCTCTCTGGAGAAAGTATTGGGGGGTGACTTTAAATCGTACCCCTGGAGTATTGACAATATTAAAGGATCGCTCAATAAATAAACCGCCACGATCATCATCATCGAAGCCAAACTGAAGTAAACCCGGTTCCCGTTCCCGACGATCAATTACCACCCGATTGCGAAATGTGGGTACGGATAACCCTTGGTCAAATACCAACCGGGGACGAGTAGCAACGATTTCATCTACTAAGGGCGAAATCCGGCGAAATCGAGCTGTTTGTGCTCGTAATTCTAGTTCAGGTGGGGAAAAGGGGTCATTGGTGATCCGCACATTTTGAGCGATCGCTTCTGAACCTTCAAAGTCAATGCGATCGGCTTCATAGCGGAATCGGTTGATTGTTCCTGCAGCCTGTGGCGCACCCGAAACGACATTCGAGAAATTTCCCGTAGTGGTTGTGCCGAAGCTTCCGCCGAGAAAGAAGGAGTAAAAACCTGGATTGGTTATATCTTGCAGGGGTTGATTGCTGAGAACGCGATCGCTAATTGGTCGTTGTTCTTCGGGAGCATTCGGATCAGCAGGAGACGGTAAAATTGTCAAATCTGAACCTGATGTTGGGACATATAATTCCCCACTGGCATCAAAAATTACGCCGCTATCCTGGACAAAGGAATACTCAAAGCGTTGACCTCGTAACACTTGTTCCCCTCGCGTCAACACCACATTATCCTCCGCCACCAAAATCCGATTCGGTAGGTTAACTTGGACGCGATCCGCTTCCAGCAAAGCGCCGCGAAACCGCAACAGGACATCGCCTTGGGCGGTAATTACCTGTCGTTGTTGATCATATTCCTGTTGATCGGCGGTGAGTTCCAGCACCCCTGTGATCGGACCGGGAGCCGCAGGTTCAGTATCTTCTGAGGCGGAAGCATCAGGGGTTGGCTCGGAGGTTTGCGATCGCGGCTGTCGCTGATGAAGATCCGGTGCAGGGACTATCGCTGGGTTAGGTAATGTTGGAGGATCGGATGGGGGAGGTGTAAATTCAAACTCTCTCATCTCACCTCCCCGCTCTTGAGTGATGATACGTTCAACGTTTGAGAGTTCCAGGGTTACGGCAGAGAAACCTACCGGGTTCGCATTCGTTGTCTCAGAGGTTAAGTTCGTGCTCAAAGCATCGGAATCAATCCTTTCTGCCCTCTGCCTTCTGCCTTCTGCCTTATAACTCTCTTCGGCTTTTCTTTGGTCATTAGTCCTTGGTTGTTGACCTATAGTCAATGACGGATCTAGTGTAGTTGAGATCGGGTCAGACTGGGCATTTGCCGTTTGACTTGTGCAACAGGGCTGCAAATCTGCCGCCGTTCCCATCTCTTCTGCTAGCTTGCTCCCAGACGTGCCATGGCACGTCTCTACATTGCTCCTCTGCTCGCCTGCTGGTTCGCAGGTGGTGACCAACTTTTGTTGAGGTGGATTAGCCGTATTTATTGAGCGGTGAGCAGGTATCTTATCCTGTGCGTCTAAAAAGTCCTCATGTCCTTTTACCTCATTTCCTTGAAGCCTTTGACTGGGAGCCTCTGCATTGTTTCCACTTAACTTTGAGGATTCCACCGGACTTGATATTGGGGGTGGCGGCGTGCGATCGCGGGAGTCTCCGGTGCGGTTTGACGGCAAATCATGAGCCGCTAAACTCGTCTTGGCATCTCTGCTCTGTGACACCTCTGTTCCTGGGTTCTCTTGGGCAGAATAACGGGCAGAAACTGACCGTCCTAGCCGGGCAGCCTGTGAAGATGCTATATCTGATGAAAACTCTGGCGGTAACGTTTCGGGTGGGGTTGGTGTCGCCAATCCCTTTGGCGTTTGCTGGGGGAGGCGAGTCGGTACTGAACTCAGACGAGAGGACGAAAGGGGAGCAACCGCGTCCTCAGTCGTTAACGATTGAATAATGGCAGGAGTTTCAGGCGGCTGAACGGGTTGGGGCATTTTTCAACAATAACGGTCGAAGGAACAAATCCGAAGCGTATCCCCTTACCGCGCCTAATCACAGTGGGGCGAGATACGCCTCGCCCCTTTGCAAAACTCAGGGATGAAGCAAAGTATAATTTACTCCAAATCCCGTCGCTTGGGGTTACGAGCCGGATCGTTTGACAGGAAGCCAAACACAAATAAGGCAACGAAAATACCAACAACGATATAGACCACAATCTTGAGTGTCAGCATCTTGAATATCTCCCAGAGGTATGAATCATCGAATTGGCGATTGTGTTGCGTTTTGCAACAACTTTTCTAATCATACCCAATGGTGGTCTCCTTGTTGATAGGCAAAGTCTACTCACGCTCAGGATGAAGGTACGATACCCAACAGGGTTTGAGTTTAGATCCTCATAGATATCAGACTTTTTTCCTCAACGGCGAGTTCCAAGACGCGCCAAGGCACGTCTCTATAAGCTTTTGAGCGTAAATAGACCTTGAAGCAATGGATGCTTCTCAACCCGTTGCCGATGGCACTTTAGCGTTAAACTAACACCGATGAACCCAAGTCTGTTCCGAAAACAGTATTAAAAGTCTCATCCTTTGTTTGACACTCCCCCGCTTGAAAGACGGGGGATTCTTCGTTCATCCAATCACCAAGCGAGTATTGACTTTCATCAATACTGCTATAGGGCGAGTTGTCCCGAAGCGTTTATCCAGTCTTTTTGGAATGTTCCTGTATGCCCTACAGTACGAAGTGCTTCCTTGAGTATGTTAATTGCTGCGTTCCAGTCACGGTCTAAAACACATCCACACTTACATTTATGTGTTCGAGTTGAGAGTGTTTTTTTCACAACACAACCGCAGTTGGAACAATGCTGGGAGGTGTAGTGTGGTTTAACCGCAACCGTCGCTACACCGAATACTTTGCCAAAATACTCAAGCCAGCACCTAAACTCTGACCAAGCCGCATCTGAAATCGACTTCGCCAGGTGATGATTTTTGACCATATTCCGCACTTGCAAGTCCTCATAAGCTACCAAGTCGTTAGACCGGACTACGCACAATGCAGTCTTTACCGCAAAGTCTTTACGCTGCCTACTGACTTTTAAATGCTTTTTGGCTAGCTTCCGCTTAGCCTTCTTGTAGTTATTAGACTGTGGTTGCCCCGTTCGGCTGACGCTCACGGCGTCAGCCTTCTTAAACTTCCTAGATACCCGCTTCTGGAGACGTTTTAGTTGCCTTTCTGACTTCCTCAGAAATCTCGGATTATCAACCGTTTGACCCTTTGAGTCGGTATAGAAGTGGTTTAACCCAACATCTAATCCTACAGTATTGCCCGTTGGCTTTTTATCTTCAGTCCTGTCATGGTCTATACAAAACTGAGCATAATAGCCATCGGCGCGGCGCACTACCCTAACTCTTTTAATCTGGTTGAGTTGGTAGTCGTCTAAGTAGCGAGTCCCGTAGAGCTTGAACTCTCCCGCCTTGAACCCGTCAGTAAATGTGATGTGGTCACGATTCTCTGACAGCTTCCAACCTGATGTTTTGTACTCTACAGAACCATGTAATGGACGATTCTTTTTGTACTTGGGATAACCTTTTTTGCCCGGAATTTTCTTTTTACAGTTGTCAAAGAATCTGGCAATACTAGCCCAAGTCCGTTCCGCCATGGCTTGTCGGGCTTGAGAGTTTAATTTTCCCGCCCAAGGGAATTCTTTATTTTTGCCCAGGACTGCACAATACTTAGATAAGTCATTGCGACTCTTAGCATGACCGTCTTCCCAATATCGGAGGCAAGCATTACGGATAAACAGACCAGTGCGGATGGCTTCATCAAGCCTTCTATATTGGTACTCTTTACCTTTTAGCTTCCCTTCGTAGACAATCATTTTATCGCTTTAAGCTCGTGATAAGATTTTAGCACAAGGTTGGTGAGCGGCGTCGAAGCAAGATCGTTAACACTCGCAACTAAAGTTGCAACGGCTGAACGCCTTGCTTGGTTTCATTCCTCGGATAAATCACGAGGGAGCCTGCACCATCGCTTTGCTGTAAAACTTAGAATTTTGTCGCTCTATGCAGCCTATTCGCACTTTTAACGTTTCTCCCGCTTTGCCAGAAGCCCTGGAACCCTTACGCAAGCTGGCATATAACCTGCATTGGGACTGGAATGTGGAGACAAAAGACTTGTTCCGACGCCTAGACCGTAAACTCTGGGAATCCACTCGCCATAATCCCGTTTTGATGTTGGGGATGATTAGCCAAGCCCGTCTGGAACAAGTGGCTGAAGATGATGGGTTTCTGGCACAAATGGAACGAGCATCTCGACAGTTAGACGACTACCTCAAGGAACGGACATGGTATCGTAAACATCGTGGCAACAGCGATGAAAAGGAATGCTATGCCTACTTCTGTGCCGAGTATGGGTTAGTCGATTGTCTGCCCATATATTCCGGTGGTTTGGGTGTTCTGGCTGGCGATCATCTCAAATCTGCCTCTGACCTGGGTTTGCCTTTAGTGGCAGTCGGTTTACTTTATCAAGAAGGATATTGCGCCCAATACCTGAATGCAGATGGTTGGCAACAAGAGCGCTATCCCATTAATGACTTTTACAATATGCCGCTGCACTTAGAGCGCCATGAGGATGGTTCACAAGTGCGGATTGCCGTCGAATATCCAGGTCGTACTGTTTATGCTCGCGTCTGGCGCGTGCAAGTGGGAACGGTTTCCTTGTATCTGCTGGATACCAACATTGAACCCAATAATCCCTACGACCAAGATATCACCGATAGACTTTATGGGGGTGATCTGGATATGCGGATTCACCAAGAGATGATGTTAGGGATTGGTGGGATTAGAGCCTTAAAAGCCTTGGGATACAAGGTCAACGTTTATCACCTCAACGAAGGTCACTCCGCCTTTTTAATTCTGGAACGCATCCGTCGATATATCGAGGAAGAAGGGTTAAGCTTTACCGAAGCCAAACAATTGGCTCAGTCAACCCAACTATTCACCACCCATACGCCTGTCTCGGCGGGATTTGACCTATTTCCTCCCGATAAGGCAATGTACTATGTGGGTCATTATGCGAATATCTTTGGCTTGTCGCGGGAAGAATTTCTGGGGTTGGGACGAGAAGATACGGGAAATTTGGAATCCCCCTTTAGCATGGCAGCATTAGCCATTAAAACCTCTAGCTTTATTAATGGTGTCAGCCGATTGCATGGGGACGTGTCGCGGAAGATGTTCCATGGACTGTGGTCTGATCTGCCTCTCGATGAAGTCCCGATTACCTCGATTACGAATGGTGTCCATGCTCGCAGCGTCGTGGCAAAGGCAAACCAGGAACTGTATGATCGCTACCTGGGTCCGAACTGGTCAAGCCGCAAGGCAGAAGATCCCTTGTGGGATCGGGTTGCTTCTATTCCGGATGAGGAGTTGTGGCGCAATCACCAAGCTTGTCGGTCTCAAATGGTTATGTCTGTACGGGAACGCTTACAGTACCATTTGCGCGATCGCGGCGCTACCCCTGCCGAAATTGATCGGGCGCGTGAGGTTTTAGATCCCAGCATTTTGACCATTGGCTTTGCCCGTCGGTTTGCGACTTATAAGCGGGCAAACTTATTCCTACGAGATCTGGATCGAATTAAAAAAATTATCCAAGGCGATAAAGAACGAAAACGAAAAGTTCAGTTTGTCATTTCAGGTAAAGCCCATCCCAAAGACATGCCAGGGAAAGATTTCATCCGCAAGATTATTCATACGATTCGCGAAGCGGGATTGGATAACTCTGTCGTCTTTGTTCCCAACTATGACATTCACATCGCCCGACTGATGGTATCAGGTTGTGATATCTGGTTAAACACTCCCCGTCGTCCCCGTGAGGCATCGGGAACCTCTGGGATGAAGGGTTCCATGAATGGTCTGATGAATGTCAGTATCCTTGATGGATGGTGGGACGAAGCCGATTACGTGCGAACCGGTTGGCCCATCGGTCACGGGGAAGAATACGATAATCCTGAGTACGAAGATGAGATAGAAGCCAACGCCCTTTACGACTTATTGGAACAGGAAATTGTCCCCTTGTTCTATGATCGCGACAATGAAGGATTACCCCGTGGATGGATTGCCAAGATGAAAGATACGATCCGACTCAACTGTCCTACCTTTAATACTGCTCGTATGCTCCGAGATTATGCGATGCGGGGTTATTTCCCAGCCAGCGAACGCTACAAGGCGATGACGAGCGAAGGTTACCAACCAGTGAAAGAACTCGCTCAGTGGAAGCAACACTTATTTGAACAGTGGTACAGGATTAAAGTTGAAGACATTGACATTGGTGCTCCCAGTGATCTCATGGTCAATCAATCGGTTGCGGTGAAAAGCCGCATCAACCTAGCTGGACTAACGGCTGATGATGTCCAAGTCGAACTCTACCAAGGTTCAGTCAATGCCGATGGGCAAATTGTTAATGGCGTACCCGTGGTGATGGATTACCAGGGAACTGACGAACACAATATCAGTATTTATACGGCTGATATCAGTTATAGTGCCAGTGGCTTACAAGGTTTGTCTCTCCGGGTCTTTCCCAAACACAAACATCTTTCTAGTCTCTATGAACCCGGCTTAGTTCTCTGGGCTTCTTAGTCTGTCATTTGTCATTTGTAAGGGTTTGAGGCTGATTGGCATCACTTCATCCTAATCCACCCCTGTCGGGGCGCAGGTTGGGCGCCCCGACAACCAACGGTACATTGAACATACATAATGGATGTGCGATCGCATTGGCGATAATCCACCAGCCAAACGGTACAATCACCACCTGACTGAGATAAGGAAAACTTTTCGTCTTTACGCTTCGGTTTTAATCATTTAACGTTCATCAAATTTAACAGGGCAGAAAACTTCATGGGTCAATCCTGATTTGATCGGGGTTTGAGATTGTAGTACAATGTTAACTTAATTCTGTATTGTGTCTATTTTATTGCTAATTTTCAAGATCAAACACTTCAAACCCTTGATAAGCCGTTGATATTGTCCCGCCTAACCTCGACAAACTGGAACCACTACAAGCATCTTACATGACTTAATTTGCTCGACTCAGACCGAGGCAAATTTGACAAAAAAGCCATTTTATGTGTGTTGGGTTTAATCAAAAAGGGACAACGGGTGGAAAAGGGTGGAATAGGAAGGAAAAGAAGCAGGAATTAGAGGAAGCGCGATCGCCTTTTATCAAAGGGCACAGAAACTCGATCCAACCTTAAAAATCACTGTGGCTTCTTGGAACGCTTTATGCTGGAATGGCAGTCTGAATGGGTATGCCAATGATGTGATGTTTGCTTGTGAAAATGCCGTCAGTATGCCTGGAAGTGATAAGATACCCAATCCGGGTTACCTACCCCCGTTATAACCCAGTCCGCGCAGGCGGACTTTGCTTGTGTAGCAGCGATTTCAATCGCCTCCTCTTGCCTCTTCACTTCGCTCTCCAATGACATAATAGAACGCAACTTGCTCTAAGATTAAGATGACAAGGTACTTAAATCCTCTAACACTTTTGTCACAGACTGATATCGATCCAGGAAGTAGTAGCGCACCATTTTTTCTAATATTTCACCGAATTCGTCACTCACATTTGCCAAATGACGCCAGCTAATTTCCCCTGTCTCTGAATCCAGGACTAACTGGTGAGGAGGAATGCCCGTTAAAGCTTGAATCCCAATCACCCCAACCGCATAAATATCGCTACTCAGAGTCGGATGTCCAGCGTATTGTTCTGACGGTGCATAGCCACGAGTACCAACCGCCACCGTATTATGTTCCTGGGTATCATGTTCCTGATCCAGTTTTTGTTGAGGTTGAATCTGTTTGACTGCCCCAAAATCAATTAACACCAATTGACCATCGGTTTGGCGACGAATAATGTTACTGGGTTTGATATCCCGGTGAATAACATTATGTTCATGGATAAACACCATAATTTCTAAGAGACCTTTGATTAACTTGACCACTTGCTCTTCTGGCATTCGCTTATCTACAGGTAACTCGTCGCTGAGTGAATCTCCTTTAATGTATTCTTCGACAAGATAGAATTCCCGACTTTCTTCAAAATATGCCAGCAACTGGGGAATGTGAGGATGTCTGCCCAACTTTTCTAATATTTCTGCTTCTGTATGAAAGAGGCGTCTGGCAATGGCAAGAAATCGTTCATCGCGACGGGCTGGTTTTAAATGCTTGACCACACATTTGGGTTTACCCGGTCTGTGGCTATCTTCAGCTAAATAGGTGAGACCAAATCCCCCAGAACCAAGAACCCGATTAATCTTATAGCGTCCGGCTAAAAGGTTGGGATTGTCAGATGGTTTAACCGTTGGCGCAGGTTGGCTCACAGCTGCATCAGGCGTCCAAATTGCCGTTTCTCCATCCCCATCCTGCTGCGATGGGGCAATAGCCGTTTCTTCACTTAGGGTTACCTCTTGCTGTTCTGCAATCAGAGTCTGATCGTTATCTTCATCCTCCTGAGTAGTGAGCGGAACTCTAGTGCTATCCTGCAACATCCCCTGAAGGGCAATGAGATTATTTTCCTGTTCTTGGAGTAGACGGGCAAAATGGGCGCGTTCTTGCTGATTTTGGTAAGCGCTATAAGCCAAGACCCCTGTAGATGACATCACCAGTCCCACGACGGGTGTCATCACGGGTATCCAACCTGCCTCCAGAAACACGATCAAGGATATACTGCCCAAAAGACCAATCGCTACAGTCTCAGCCAGCAGCAGTTGCCGGATATTGTGGGTGATGGCTATCAGGATAGCGCCCGTCAATGACCAAACCCCGATCCAGACCACTTCTCCCCACTCAGGGATAAACCAAAACAGCTTGCGTCCATTGAGAACGGTACTGAGCAGTTGACTGACAATTTGACCATGAACAACCACTCCCGGCATTTTTTGCAGGACTTCCCCTTCGGAACTGTAGGGTGTGTAGAACAGATCATTTTCTGCCGGATCAGAAATCCCAATCAGGACGATGCGGTCTTTGACTAAGCTCGGCTCAAGACGATCTTCGAGAACATCTGTCAGGGTCACACTATCGGCGAGTTTGTCCTCAGAGCGGTAATTCAATAAAAGTTGATAGCCACCTGCATCCGCCTTTTGATACCCTCCTGACTTGGGCTTTAGGGGTTTGAAAACCACATCTCCCCATTTGAGATACTCTTGTTCGTCTTGGGTAATCGTTTGTGGTTCAATTCCTTTTTGTTCGAGGTAGTACCGGGCTAACTGAAAGCTAAAGGAAAGGCGGGTGCTACAACCTTCAGGAATTTCGGCATTGTGAAACAACAACGCCCGACGCACAACACCCCCTTCATCGATCGCTAAATCCGCAAAGCCAACCTGCTCCTGAGGCACAGCTTTCGGTGGGGGAGTCCCTCGCTTGGTTTCGTTTCCTAGCCGACAAATAGGGATGAGATTATCGCTATTGTTAAAGAGTTGGGTTAATTCAGCGTTACCCGGAGGTATGGGAATATCCCGATACATATCCAAACCAACCACCGTCGGTTGATATTGCTGTAGCTTTTGCAGTAGCTGCGTCATCAGCGCATCAGTCATGGGCCACTGCTCTAGGGATTCAATATCCTGCTCCGTCACCTCAACTACCAACAGGCGTGGGTCAGGAGGTAAACTCGGTCGCAACTGCATCAACCGATCATAAGCATAAAGCTCCAATGGCTCCAAAAGCGCTAACTGGCGAGTCCCCAGCAACACACCTGTAACCGCCAAACTGGTTAGCAAGGCTGGATTTTTCCAGGTCAAACTACCAATGCGTTTAAGACGCGACCACAAGGCAGAGAGCTTTGACCCTTCGCCACCCTCGTAGGGAACCTGGTTTTGAGATAACTCCCCACTAGTTTCCTTCACGTATCTGATTACTCACAACTAACACCTTAACGCTAGCAAGAATTTCCCTGAATTGTAGCCAACATCAACATAGAATTCAGTAGACACTGGTCTCTATTATGACTCAATGTGGGTTGAACAATAATTCTCTGATTAGCGATAAATAAGGTGGGCATTGCCCACCCTACGCAAAAGTCCTCATTCTTGGGGTGCTAGTTGCTCAAACTACTTTTCAGTCATCGTGTAAGCCCCATCCCAGTCATCAGCTGGTGGTTCTTGGAGAAAATGTTGACATCGCTTCAGGTGTAATGCAGCGGCTTTATCATTTTTGTCAAATTCTTCCATGATAATGCCAAATTCACCCATCGCCCGGGTAAACTTCCGGTTGAGATAATGCTCCCGTCCTTTGTGGTAATGTTCAATAATTTCCTCTTTTTCAGCAGAAAGGGGATCAGAACGCAGTCCCACCAGTTCGTAAATTCTGACAGGCTTATTCTTGCCTTTGACACGAATGCAATCGAGTTCCCGATACCAAATCCTATCCTGGCAGGGAGCAAAGGTATATTCGCTAATGATAATGTCACAGCCATATTGCTTACTGGCACCTTCTAGGCGGGAGCCTAAGTTGACACCATCGCCAATGGCGGTGAACTCCATCCGCTTACTCGAACCAATATTGCCACTAATTACGCTGTCCGAGTTAATCCCAATCCCAATTCGGATTTCTTCTTTTTTCTGGGCTAAACGACGAGCATTAAAATCTTCCAATCGGTGGCGCATATCCACAGCCGTTTGTACCGCTCTCCAAGCATGATCGGGTAGGGGTAAGGGCGAACCAAATACCGCCATAATTGCATCGCCGATATATTTATCGAGAGTGCCTTTGTGCTTGAAAATTGCCTCGACCATCGATTCAAAATAGTCATTGAGCATCCCCACCACTTCTTCGGCTTGGAGTTTTTCGGTTAAAGTGGTGTAGCTGCGAATATCAGAAAACAGCACCGAAACTTCTTTGCGATCGCCTCCCATTTTGGCATCACCCAGTTTCAGCAGTTCTTCTGCCAATTCCTGGGTCATGTACCGATACATGGTACTCTTGAGGCGCTTCTCATCGCTGATGTCGTCCATCACCACCAACGCGCCATACACATTGGTCAGATCACTCGTATCCGCGATGGAGTTAATCGACAAATGCACGCTATGTTCTTCATTACTGGGCGTCAGCAGCGTTTGATCGGGGTAGTACTGATTGCGGTCTTTCTCATTTTTGGCGTCTAAGCCATTCTGTAGTAATTGAGCAAAGCTAGCAAGGCTACCCTCTTTCTCTTTAATTTTGATCAATTCGGAAACTGATCGTCCTTCGATAGTATCTCCCTTACTAAAGCCCAACAGTTGCTTGGCACTTTCATTCGCGGCGATAACTTTACCGACTTTGTCTGTAGAAATTACACCATTGGTTAGACTGCGAAGGATATCCCGCTGCATTTGCTCCTGCTGTTTAACCGTGGCAAACAGCTTCGCGTTTTGCAGCGCCACACCCGCTTGGATATTAAATGCTTCCATAAAAGCGACATCGCTTTGATCGAAACTCGCCTTCCAGCATTCGGGTGTGTCTTGTTCTTCTTTATCGGGATCGGGCTGGTAAGGAGGAAACTCTCCCTTCTTTTTCTTATTCACTAATTGAGTGACGCCAATTAACTCGCCATCGGCGTTATAGACTGGCATACACAGCAAGCTACAGGTGCGATATCCCGTATTGCGATCGGTTTCCCTAGCTTTCTCTGAATCGGGATGATTGTACAGGTCAAATGGGATATTCAGAATTTCACCCGTCAGCCCGACTCGACCCGCAAAACCCGCTCCGATGGGAACCCGCAGTTCTTTCATCGAACCCCCAGCCTGAGGAATCTTTGTCCACAAATCATTGCGTTCGTGATCAATCAACCACAAGGTCGAGCGATCCGCATTCATTAGCTCCTTGGCTTCCTCCATCACCCGCTTAAGGGTTTCTTCCAAGTCCAAACTGCTCTTACTCAGGGATTCAGTCGCCTTCATCAGAGCATTCGCCGCTCGCTGTTGCTGAGTTGCCAGGTAAAATGACTTGGACGATTCCAGAATCAGGCGGATGGAGGGGGCAAATTCTTCAAAAAGTTTCTGGTCGGTTTCGCTAAAACCCTGTTGATCAATTTTTTCTTCTAAGGGTAAATCATCCTCCGGCTCATGATCCGGCTTCAGCTTATTCAACAGCTGAACCACCGCCACCAAGTCTCCCTTCTCATTGAGTAAGGGAAGCGTCAACATGGTATACGTCCGGTAACCGGTTGTCTTATAGAGCTTTTTAGACCCTTCCGATCGCGGATCATCGAAGAAATCGTAGGGATTATTGACAACTTTTTTAAACGTTGCCACTTCCCCAGCAATTCCCTGATCAGCCGGAATCCGCAGTTCTATGGTTTTTTCATTCTCACCCTCGGCGACGATCGAAAATAATTCATTCTTATTGTCATCCAGTAAAAATATCGTTGTCCGGTCTGCACCCAACAGCTCTGCTGTCTTCAAGGTGATGGCATTGAGCATCTCCTGAAGAATTGTCTCAAACCCTTGGCTGTCGAGGAGCATGGACAGGGTTTGATGAACAACTTCGAGCTTCTTTTCCACCCCCGTAACAACTTCTTTGAAACTGTCTTGAGTCAGGGGGGCAAGAAACGCCGTAAATGTTCCATTAGTGGTCGCTAGGGCACCAGCAGAGGCAGATTGATGTTCATGCGCTCTTTGGTCGTCAGTATAGATTGGGGTTATATCAACGGTATCTCCATTGTGATCCGCAGACCTGGGTGAAAATGCAGCTGTCATATTTCTCGTTAGGGTCAGAGAACATTCCTGGCATACGAATAAGATTACTCTATCAGTTAAAGTTTTACCACTCAGGTTTATTTTATCGGCAAGATGAGGGAGCTGGGGGAGCTGGGGGAGCTGGGGGAGCTGGGGAAGATGGGGAAGATGGGGGAGCTGGGGGAGCTGGGGGAGCTGGGGAAGCTGGGGGAGCTGGGGGAGCTGGGGGAGCTGGGGGAGCTGGGGGAGATAGGATACTAAATTTCTATTGCCTATTACCTATTACCTATTAAGCTGTTAGGCATTTAAACCTTAATATCAGTTAATTCTGACGCCAATGACGGGCTTGCGTCAACAGCGAATCAGCAAACGTCATGGCTTCTTGACCCGATTGTCCACCAGCTAGCTGGGCAATTTCTTCCTGGCGGTGAGAATGATGATCGAGGCGACTGACGCGAATGACGGTACGCAGGTCTATCTCAGAAATTCCCTGATCAACGAGCGTGTTTGTCTGGTTAGTTTCAGGTAAGAGGGTTTGATCGATCACCTGTTTATCGACGCGGAAATGCCGATCTGCCATGGCGGCGATGATGGGTTGGTGTGTCACACACAACACTTGATTTTGCTGGCTCAGGTGATGAAGTCGTTCCGCGATCGCACTGGCTACCCGCCCCGATACCCCAGCGTCAATTTCATCAAAAATTAAGGTCACACCTTGGTCGCCACTATTGGACAAACAGGCTTTCAATGCCAGTAAAAAACGGCTCATTTCCCCCCCCGATGCCGTTGCTGCTAACGGTTGTAGAGGTTCCCCTGGGTTGGGAGATAAATAAAACGTGACTTGATCGGCACCAGTCACTGTCGGCGTGATGGGTGTGATCGCCACCTGAAACTGTACCTTTTCCATGGCTAGAGGCTTCAGTTGCTCCACCAGACGCTGTTCGAGTTCCTCCGCCGCGACTCGACGTAACTGGGTGAGCTGATTACAATATTCTGTTAAGATTTCCTGACATTGACGATAACTTTTTTCCAACTCATCCAAGGATTGACCATTACCCCTGAGTTCAGCCAATTCTGAGGTCAGTTTTTCGTAATGCGCGATCGCATCGGCTAACGTGGGTCCATATTTCCGGCAAATTTGTTTCAGGGCGCGGATGCGTTCTTCCACCTCTTCTAAACGTTCGGGATCAGTTTCGAGTCCATCCCCATAGGCATTAATTTGGTGAGAAGCTTCTACCACCTGGGCTAAAGCCCCACTGACCAATTCGAGGATGGGTTGTAACTGGGTGTCGTATTGCGCCATATCACTCAAGGTGGTTTCGGCTTCCCCTAATAAATCGGCGCAGGCAAATGCCCCACTATCATTTTGGTAAAGTGACTGATAGACCTGATAACTGTGCTGTTGAAGTTCTACGACATGAGTTAACCGTTGACTCTCTTGTTCGAGTTCGGTGAGTTCATCAGGATCAGCAAGATCAGCGGCGCTCAGTTCCTGAGTTTGATACTCTAGCCAATCGAGACGTTGTAGGCGTTGCTGTTCTGACTGACGCCGTTTTTGCAGGGCTTGCAAGGCGTCCTGAGACGCCAGATAAGCCGTAGTCACTTGATCAAGGTGTTGTTTGATCGGGAAACCGCCGTAAAAGTCAAGCAGTCGCCGCTGGCGAGTTGAGGCAAAAAGCTGCACCGTTTGACCTTGGGCGGTAATTTCCACCAAGCGATCGCGTAATTGTTCCATCAAGCGACGATTCACCAAAATCCCATTAATTCGCGATCGCGATCGCAGGGAGTTCTGTTTCGCCGTAATCTCTCGACTACAGACCAAATCCGCTTCATCAAGTAAATCAATTTCCTGTTCACTCAACCAAGCCATCAACGTCCCATCAATGCGAAACGTCGCCTCAACCAGCGCCCGTTTTTCCCCTGTGCGAATCAAGCGATGGGTGACTTTTCCTCCCAACGCGACATCAATGGCATCCAGAATGATTGACTTGCCAGCACCCGTTTCGCCCGTCAAAACATTCAGACCCGCTGCAAATTCCAATTCCAGTTGGTCAATTAAGGCAAAATTTTGAATCCGTAACGATAGCAACATAACATTTTCATCCAATAGTTAGAGAAAGCGGTTAAAAGACGAAATAAGTCATAAGTTATAAGTGGATACTACCGTGCCGATCGAGCCAACCTTGTCGCTTAATCATGAGTCCTGATCAGGATAAACTGAATGGCGTGGTATCTCAATCATTTTTTTGTTACAATTCTTTACAGAGCCGCTCCTGTTGGTGAATCCTGCAATAAATATGAATCTTAAAACAATTTCCCCTGCCTCTCCCCAGCGAGATTCAATCGCCGAACTCAATCCCTCAGTGGAACCCATACCCCCTGAGTCAATTGTGGTTGAGTATGAACAGACGCCGTCCCCTGAATCAGCGCTACCACAGGAGTGTTCGGAAAACCGAACCGAAACGCTACGCTATGATCCAGTAGCGATTGAAGCTCAATATGGGCGGGCACCGCTACAAGTCTTAGGACGGCTACTCAGGATTACTTTACCCACGGCTGCCTTTGCCTTAGGGATATGGTGGGATCGGATACGGGGTCGCCAACAGATCAAAGAACGGCGGCGAGCTATTCAGTTGCGGGAACTCTTAACCCAACTTGGACCAGCGTACATTAAAGTCGGGCAAGCACTTTCGACGCGACCTGACTTAGTGCCACCCCTGTACTTAGAAGAGTTGGCATTGCTACAAGATCAACTCCCTCCCTTCCCCAATGAAGTCGCTTTTCGATTTATCGAAGAAGAACTAGGCGATCGTCCCGAAGAAATTTATGCCGAACTGACCTCATCGCCTGTAGCCGCCGCCTCCCTGGGACAAGTTTATAAAGGGAAACTTAAAACAGGGGAAACCGTTGCCGTCAAAGTGCAGCGACCCGGTTTAGCACGGCGCATTGCCTTAGACGTTTATATATTACGCCGCCTCGCTAAGTGGATACAAAACAATATTAAGCAGGTGCGGAGTGACTTGGTTGCCATTATGGATGAGTTTGGCACCCGCATCTTTGAAGAGATGGATTATACCAAAGAAGGGTGTAATGCTGAACGCTTTGCCAACCTTTACGGTCACCTTCAGGATATATATGTACCCAAAATTTACTGGCAATATACAGGACGGCGTGTCTTGACAATGGAGTGGGTCAGTGGTACTAAACTGACTAATCTGGAAGCGATTAAGGCTCAAGACATTGACGCCAAGTATTTAATTGAAGTTGGCGTGCAATGTTCACTACGCCAATTGTTGGAACATGGATTTTTCCATGCTGATCCCCATCCCGGAAATTTACTAGCCACGCCGGAAGGCAAGCTGGCTTATCTGGATTTTGGGATGATGAGCGAAGTCAAACCCTATCAGCGTTATGGGTTGATTGAGGCGGTTGTTCATTTAGTCAATCGGGACTTCGCGGGTTTAGCTCATGACTATGTGAACTTAGAGTTTCTGTCGGAAGATACGGATTTAACCCCAATTATTCCAGCGCTTGCTAATGTTTTTAACAATGCCTTAGGCGCTAGTGTTGCCGAACTCAATTTCAAAAGTATCACTGACCAACTCTCGGAAGTGATGTATGAATATCCATTTCGAGTTCCAGCCTACTATGCCCTAATTATTCGTTCCTTGGTCACATTGGAAGGGATTGCGATTAATGTTGATCCGAACTTCAAGGTTCTCAGTAAAGCTTATCCTTATGTGGCGAAGCGTTTATTAACAGATTCTTCCCCACAATTACGCGCTTCTCTAAAAGACTTACTCGTCAAAGAGGGCAATTTCCGCTGGAATCGTCTGGAAAATTTATTGCGGAATGCCGCTAATTCTCAAGATTACGATTTGAATAAGGTTTTAAATCAAACGTTAGAATTTTTATTCTCAGAACGCGGTGTTTTGATTCGAGACCAATTGATCGAGGAAATTGTCAAAGCCGTCGATATGTTTGGACGTAAAACCTTTGATAATGTGACTGAGTCTCTGCGCCAACGAGTGGGATTACAGCAAAAAACAGAATCCACTAGTAAAGTCGTAGAACTGCCGCAAAGTGCCGAGCATATCAAACGAATTTGGCAAATTCTGCAAGATACGCCCGGTTTCGATCCCTTCCAACTTGCCCCCCTTGTTCCTCAATTTTTGATGAAGCCAGAAACCCAGCAAATGGGACAAAAAATTGCTGGCGGTTTAGCCCAACGGGTGATGGCACGATTAATTCGGGAAGTTTTACTTCAGGAGACTCAAGGTCAAGGGCAAAAGCCTTCTAATGGTTCTAGCGTTAAGAGATCACCCAAACTCGTCCTGCCGCCAGCCGCAGCGATTCACTGACATGCTCCCGGTGGGCAATGCCCACCCTAATGTCTATCAAGTTTCGGCGATCCTAAAATGCTGATTTCAGTGCCATTGAAGTGAAATTGAAGTGAAATTGAAGTGAAATTGAATAAATTTAGTAAGCTTTAGCTTACTTAAGCTTTGAGCCGGAAATTTATTTCCCGGCTCTTTTCTAATTCTAACTAGACCTACTAATTGTGCTGCAAGAATTGAGTCAATTGAGTGAATTAGAATTATTAACGACGCGAAAAGTTACCGTTTTTGCGGTTACCCCCTCTGTTTTCGCGAGGTCTGGCTTTATTCACCTTCAGATTGCGCCCCATCCATTCAGCCCCATCGAGTGCCTCAATAGCGGCTGTTTCTTCATCGTCTGTTTCCATCTCTACAAAACCAAAACCCCGGGGACGTCCGGTTTCCCGATCAGTGGGTAACTGCACCCGCTTGACAGCACCATAGTCTGCAAAGACAGCACTTAGGTCTTCTGCAGTAACGTCGTAGGATAGGTTGCCTACGTAAATTGACATGATTGTCTCCAAACTCAAAGTTGTATAAAGATGAGGGTATCGGAGACAAGTCTGTCAAGTCGAAAGGAAAAAAGCCAATCTGTACTAAACACAAACACTGAAACCGAACACATTCTCAATGATTAAGCTAGCACAGGCTGGCAAATTTGGGTACGGATATCAAATTCTTACTGTTCGCCAATCTTAACCGTCAACTTTAATCAAAGTCCACCTCCTGATCAATGCCTTGGCGCGATCGCAATTTACCAGATCAGGGGTTAATGTCAGACAACTAGGTAGAATATGAAAGACATTGTGACTCAAGACTATCTGTGGCTAAGCCAAAACCTTCTCTTGCAAGAACTCCTCTGTTTGACCTCGCCGTTGAACAAAATGCCCGCTTTACTGGCTTTTCGGGTTGGGAAATGCCAGTCCAATACAGCAGTATTGGACAAGAACACGAAGCAGTACGCACCGATGCGGGAATGTTTGATATCTCCCACATGGGAAAATTTGCCTTTACCGGGAAGCAGCTATGGCAAGCGTTACAGCGATTAGTCCCATCAGATTTGAGTCGATTACGACCGGGTCAAGCCCAATACACGGTATTGTTGAATCCTCAAGGGGGCATCATTGATGATGTGATTGTTTACCACCAAGGGGAGGATGAAACAGGCGAACCGCAGGCGATGATGATTGTTAATGCGGCGACTTGTCAGAAGGATAAAGAGTGGTTGTTAGCGCAACTGGAAAAAACCGGGGTAAAATTACTAGACCTTTCTGGTGAAAACGTCTTAATTGCTTTGCAAGGACCCCAAGCTGAGACGTATCTACAACCCTTGGTTCAGGAAGACTTAACTTCGCTGAAATCCTTTGGACATGTCAATGCCACGATTCTAGATCAACCCGGATTTATCGCTAGGACTGGGTACACCGGCGAAGATGGGTTTGAGGTGATGGTCACACCAGAGGTTGGGGTAGAACTGTGGCGGCGTCTGTTCCAGGCGGGAGTGACTCCCTGTGGTTTGGGGGCGAGGGATACGTTGCGACTAGAAGCAGGGTTAGCACTTTATGGACAAGATATTGATGATACGACGACTCCCCTAGAAGCCGGTTTAAGTTGGCTAGTGCATTTAGACCGTAAAGGCGATTTTATCGGACGTTCTGTCTTAGACGCCCAAAACGCCAATGGTGTGGAACGTCGGTTAGTGGGGATTGAAATGCAGGGGCGACATATAGCCCGTCATGGATATTCGGTGCTATCTGAGGGACAAGTCGTGGGAGAGGTAACGAGTGGTACCTATTCACCAACATTAGGAAAAGCGATCGCGCTTGCCTATTGTCCCACATCCTTAGCCAAGATAGGTCAACAGTTAGAGGTAGAAATTCGCGGTAAGACTTATCCCGCCGTTATCGTCAAAAAACCCTTTTATCGCGCCAAAAAACCTTCGAGTTAGGATGAAGCTGGGGGAGCAGAGGGACACCTCGACTTCGCTCGGTGTGTCAGCTGGGGGAGATGTTAGCTGCTGGCGTTATTTCTGCCAGGATGTACTAGGGAGGACACATCATTCTTTCTTTGATCCAGAGGCTACGACTTCGGGTTGATAGCGAATCCCGGCTTGCTTCAGACGTCGTAACACCTCAGCCAAGCGATCGCACTCCGCAATCAAACTTACCCGCACATAGCCTTCACCGCCGACACCAAAGGCATTTCCGGGCGTCACCACCACACCCGTTTGCTGGAGAATATCCAGGGCGAAATCCGTTGAATTTTGACCTGGTGGACAAGGAACCCATAAATACATCGTCGCCTTTGATTTGGGAATCCGCCATCCCAATTCCGCTAACCCTTGAATCAAAAAATCTCGGCGGCGACAGTAACGTTCTTGCACCTGATGCACATAACTATCGGGTAAGTCTAATGCCGTTTCTGCGGCGGTTTGTAATACGGCAAAAATCCCGTAATCTAAATTCGTTTTTAACGTCCGTAATCCTTGAATAATATGGCGATTTCCGACAACAAATCCAACCCGCCAACCTGCCATATTATAGGTTTTTGATAAGGTATGAAATTCTACGCCAATCTCCTTCGCACCGGGAATTTCTAATAAACTCGTGGGTTGATAGCCATCAAATGCTAGTTCGGCGTAACATAAATCATGCACCAACAGAATTGAGTAACGACGGGCAAAAGCCACAATTTCCTCAAAAAACTCACGGGGAGCCGTCGCTGTTGTTGGATTATTCGGATAGTTAAAGTAGAGAATCTTTGCCCGTTGCGCCACATCCTCAGGAATAGCGGCTAAATCAATCAGCCAATCATTTTCCGGCTTAAGGATCATGCTGTGAATTTCAGCCCCAGCAATCAAGGGACCTCGGAAATGAGCTGGATAAGCCGGACTTGGCACTAAGACCAAATCCCCAGGATTGACATAAGCTAGGGCAAGGTGAGTCAATCCTTCCTTAGAACCCAACAGGGGTAGGGCTTCGCTATCGGGATCGAGAGTCACCTGATAGCGACGATGATACCAACTGGTAATAGCATGGCGAAAATTTGCCGTTCCTTCAAAGGGGGGATAGCCGTGGTTAATCGGATGATTCAGGGCGGTGATAGCGGCTTCAATCACGGGTGCAGGTGCTGAACCGTCAGGATTCCCCATGCCTAAATCAATTAAATCTAACCCTTGCTCACGGGCACGGGCTTTGAGTTCATCCAAACGAGCAAACACATAAGGGGGTAAGGCACTTAGGCGCTTGGCTGGGGTAATCCAATCTAAGTTCATTCAAAAATGCAGCGTTCCTAAACTAGAAAATTATATCGGTATTCCAGAAAAATCGCTGAAGTCGGTGGGAAAAATTAAAGCATTGGATCAGGGCGGGTTTTGTTGATAGATTATCGGTGGGTATCCCAATTAAATCCCTAAACCCGCCCCTACAATTGACTGTGCAACCCTGAGCTGATCATTTCTGGAAAAACTTAATATATTTTTAATCTTGTGTATCGTTTATCGCTGTGGATAAAACTGGACTGCAATTTTTTTCCACAGGTGTTGTTGTCGAAACCATCGCCGCCATGAGCTGTTCAGGTGTCACATCAAACGGTAATCTGTGGATATCCGACTGCGGCTGACAAGCAATATCTGCCCCCTGGCGCAACTGTGTCAACGTGATATTCCCTAACCCCAAATCATCAAGAGTTTGGGGTAAACCGATTTCGCGATAAAACTTCAATAACTGTTGTCGTGCAGATGCGGCAAGTTGATTCCCCTGTACCATTTCTTCTAAGCGCAATTGCACCAGAATCCCATAAGCGACTTTCTCCCCATGTAAAGCGCTGTGAGAACCAGGAAGATGGGTTAAACCATTATGCACCGCATGAGCCGCCACAGTACGACACTGCGCCCCACCTAAACCACCAATCACACCCGCTAACAAGACTGAAGCATCAACTACTTCTCGCCAAACCTCACTTCCTGGCGTTTTTAGGGCGTCTGCTGACTTTTGAAACAGGATATCCCGTAACACCCTCGCCTGTTGCACCGCCGCAATAATTAAGGTTTGAGCAGAATCACCACTACTCACAGATGCCTCATACCATTTCGCTAAGGCGTCTCCAATTCCGGCGACTAAGGTCCGTTGGGGAGCGGTTTCAATTAATCTGTAATCCAGGATGAGCAAATCTGGGCAGCGATTCAGACTCACATCGTACAGGAACGCCCCTTTATTTGAGTAAATATTGGATAATGCTGTCCAAGCGGCACAGGTAGCAGCAGAGGTGGGAATTGTCACAACCGGAAGGTGACATTGATGGGCTAAGAGTTTGGCGGTGTCTAAGGCTTTTCCACCCCCCACACCGATAATTAAGTCGGCTTGATGGCAGGTTGCTGCTTCTTTGAGAGATGCTAGGGAAACTTCACTGCAATCTGGACGATAAGACGCCGTCGCACAGTTTAATAGCGGCTGTTTTAAGATTGGCTCTAGCTGCGGTGATAACGTCGCCAAGGTATGATTCCCGCCAACAATCAGCGGGCGATGACCCAAAGACGCGATCGCATCTCCAGATTGCGCTAATGCTTGGACACCGCGCAACACCTGCGCTGGGGCAACTGTGAGCGACAGCAATGAGGGAGGAGCAAGGTTAGTCATCAGTTTTTAGCAGAGCTTTCAGCCAATTGAATTTTTATCTTACCTCATCTCCCCTATCTCCCCTACCCACTTGGTTTCAAGACTTCCCTGAAAAGTCAGGGAGAGGTATCGGGTAATTGTGCCAAGCGTTCTTTGTAAATATTGATAGTCATCTGTTCATCATCACGTTCAGCCAGCGATCGGCTGATTTTACCTACAACTAGGGGTTTAGATACACCGGGTTCTGGGTGGATCACAGTGCGGGCGCGAATTGTCAGTTGGTTATTTGCTCCACCCAAACGCCCATAAGAAAAGAAGTCGCTGGCGGCTTGGCGCAGACTGGCTTCCAGTTGAGATTCGTTGATCGTTGTGGGCAAAGCGATAACGGCTTGGTTGCCTCCGTTGTCGTAGACTAAGGTAAAGCGGACTGCACCAGGAATCACTGTACGGCTAAACGGGACGATACTTAGCGCAAATAAGCCGCCTGTCAGCACCCCCATAAAACCGGTAACACCCACCAGCCGAAATCGGATGCCCCATTTAAAGATAAAACCTAAGAGGCTAAGAACTCCGCAAACTAGGGTGAGAATGCCTATCCATTGGGTATAGGTGAGAAAGTCAGTCGTTGTTGGCATAGAAGATAACGTGTGTTGACTCGATAAACGCCAATGGTTACATCGTTGCAGTTTGGTAACTTTTTTATCCTATCAGCGTTGCTTCATCCATGAATACCGTCCATCAGATCAAAGTTGAAGATTTAGCGATGTCGGCGAAAATCCTCTCAGTAGATTGGTGGAAATAAACCGAACTATATTAAGTTCTGTAAATATTCCTCAAACCCTTACGAATGAGATAAAACATAGCTTGCTTCTCGCTCCTTTGAGTATGAAGATCCCCGCCATTAACTTGAATTTCTCCACCTACTTCCTGTCCTCTCCCCGAATAATTGACTTTCGCATCCATTCCCGCACACTCTCTAGGTGGACAATTGTCTGATCACGTTCCCGGTTATCTGGACAACTTTCCAATATAGTATCTAGCAGCCGTCCCCACAGGTATTCAACGGTGGCAATTTCTTCGAGTTGCGCTTGAGTGGGACTATCCCATCCAAACAAGCGATCGCGTATCGCCTTTGCTTCAGTGGATAGATGCTCCTTGTCCAACTTATCCTCTCCTGCATCACTTTATTTTTAGCTTATTTTTATCCACGAATTAAAACCCAAAGCCCTACTTGCACTCTTCCCTGTTGCCTGTTCCCCGTTCCCTATTAATGATCCACTCTAATTTCCTGCCGAGCTTTCTGAGTCCAAGCCTCATTAACTAGCAAATTGCTAGTAGACATTTTAAAATCAAATGGATGAGGAGGTTCAGGGACATTCAGAACACCACCTTGCCGATGAAACTTAATTAACCGAACGATCCAAGTACAAAAGTCTAAAATTTCCTCAGGTAATAGCGTTAGGTCAAAGTGCCAGCTTTGATTAATTCCCCGACAATCTCGTCCCCACAGCCTCGATTGAATGATACCTGCTCCTTTATTAATAGACACACGCAAAATAAAGGGTCGTTCCGGGAGTAATTCATCAGGGGCTGTGTGAACATAAATACACAAATAATTCATGCGTTGCCGATCATCGATCCAAGATGCCATTGGCAGATTACCCGTTGATGAATTGCGGGTTGTAATCTTCACTGGCACGTTCATCTTTGCGGCAAATCGATCGTAGAACTCTTGCCTTAACTGAGAAACTGTGCGTATAGCTTCTGGAGTCATGATTACTGCATAAGAGTGAACACTCACTAAACTCCTACTCCAATCTTCAATATGAACGTAGAATTTAATATGAACGTAGAAGAGGAACGCAAGACAAAACCGATTGCTTCTATTGAGCCAAAGAAAATTGGAACTACCTCTCAACTAGTCAATTCCAGCGCATTTTCAGCGCATTTTCAGGTAAGTAGAGACGCGCCACGGCGCGTCTCTACTTCTCGATAAAGGCTGCTAGCAAAACCTAGCCCGGTCAACACAGACTTTTTTAAGCCCTCGCTACAACCCTTAGACTTAGCGACGGGTTGTTGACTCGATAGTCCAGCGTCTAGGAGACATTGAGAAACACCACCATGAATTAGCTGATTGCACCCGCATTATTCTGGTTTAGTAACGTCGAGAGAATCCATCCCGGTTGCCACCGCCACGACGACCACCGCCTCCTTGACCCCGAGGCTCACGAGGTTTTGCTTTATTCACTTTCAAATCCCGACCCATCCATTCAGCGCCGTCTAGAGCATCAATAGCGGCAGATTCTTCAGCTTCTGAGTCCATTTCCACAAAACCGAAGCCGCGCATCCGACCTGTTTCCCGATCCGTGGGTAACTGAACCCGCTTTACTGTCCCGTATTCAGCAAAAATACTGGTGATGTCTTCTTCCGTAGCATCATAGGACAGGTTACCAATGTAAATCGACATAGAGTATCTCACAAAATCAATGAATGTAGAGACTTATGATTCGGAGACATGCCTGTCCGTAAATAAAAACAAACGATACAGCCGAATATAAACCTCGCTGATTATAATAACACCATTTATACACGACCCGGCTGACATTCTTCTAATCTAAAATCTAAGCCACCCAAAGGTGCTGGGAAAATCGAACGGCGAAGCTGAGCAATACTAGAGTGAAAAATAGGAGTGTTGCCCATCCCCATCGGGGATAACCAGCCAGTAGCAGACCTAAGGCGATCGCAAGTGATACAATCCCATAAGCATGGCGTTCAGCCGAAATGGTGCGACCTGGGCTTAAAATTACGGCTAAGCTGCACAAGCCATAGATGACGGCAACAGGTCTGAGTTTTGTTCGCTGTTGCACGAGTAAATAACCACCCCCCCAAACCATGATCATATTAATTAGCGGATCTCCGGCTAAAAGCCACAGGAGAATTCCCAGAAGGTAGAAGCCATACCCTTTATCCACACACAGCCGTTTCAGGTGCGATCGCCAAGAGGGTTGAAGAGAGTGTAAGACGGAGTGTTGGGTGTGGAGTGTTGGGTGTGGGGTGTAGTGCGGGATAAAGTCTTTGGTATAACGCTGTGAGTTCTCCCCAGAAATACGCGATCGCCATAATAAATAACCTAATGCACAAATCGTAACAAAAATCAAGGGATGCCACGGATCATGAAGCCAACCCCGATTCCAGTTGGCTGTCCCGGCTAAAATTTGCACCAGCATCTTCAACCAGCCCTGTCCGTAAAACGCTTGTTCAGGTTGCCATGCTTGTTGCACCTTTAAAAAGGCGAGGAAATCCCCAAAACGAATCCCGCAGTAGAGGCTATAGAGCCCTAATCCCCCGGCGGTGGCTAAACTAGGAAAATACGCGATCGCAGGTCTTTTCTCTCGCCAAGCCACCAGCAAAAACGCTGGGGATAGTGCGATTCCTGGTAATCGTGTCGCACTGGCTAATCCTCCCCATAACCCTGACCAACCGTAGTGTTTCCGGTCAAAGGATTGCAAAGCGGCTGTACTCAACAACAGAAATAATCCTTCAGTATAGATTACCGTGCCAAATAGAGAAAAAGGACACCAAGCTAAAACTGCTGTTGTCCAGCGAGCAACCTTCTGTCCATGACTCTCTTTCACCCAAGCATAGAGAACAATGAGCGCCCCCCAAAATGCCAGATTATTGACAACAGTCCCCGCTACGTTAAAGGGCAATTCCCCACTCATCAGCACCCGAACAAGTAAGGGAAATAAGGGAAAGAATGCCACATTATGTCCCTGACTATCATTAACATAGTCATACCCTGAGATAGCGATCGCCTGATAAAAATGACTATCCCAAGCGAAAAACACATCCCAGCTTACCGTCGGTTGAATGCCCCCAGGTGGCACAGGCAATAAGGGCGCAATCACCAACATCGCGATCGCGATAACCATTCGGCTCATTAGCCACATCACTGTAGCAAAAATAACGCTATTCACGTAGATGCCTGTCTATTTCCCTGATGCCAAACCTACCGATTCTGTTATACAGCGTTTTGAGACTCAATGCACGGCAGTAGACACATCGATTTGATCGGCGATCTTGAACGGGACTTGGTATCAATCAGCCCGATCCGTCTTTTTGCCAAGAAATCACCCTGACGTCGTAAAGGGTTTCGATCCAAACCTTGGCACCACATCTGGGATTATCCGGACGATAAACCACACGGCATCCTCCCGGTATTTCCACCTCATGACCGTAGACATTCGTATTGCCCTTTTGAGTCCCCTGATCATTAGCCCCAGCCCAATAAACTTTCCCGGTGGGATTGCGATCGCAACAGACGAGAACTTGTTATGACAAATGACCAATGACCAATGACAAACGAATCAACTGTGAGACTTACCAGGGATTTAATCCGACAGTAGGGGCTTTTCTTCACCTCAATGGTGTCCAGTTGGCGAAAAGAGGCGATCGCTTCGGCAAAGACGGAGGCGGATTGGAAGATATTGGTGGCGGCAAAGTTGAGGGCGCGATCGCGTGAGGTTTGTCCCAGGTTACGCAAGTCGTGGTAGACGCGATTCAGGAAGGCGCTTAAGGCTTCTCGGATTAGGGGTTCTTGTTCGGGGTCAAATCGGTTGCTAATCGCAGCTAGGGCAGCTGCCCCATCAGATGATAGTCCATACATCCGACTATATTTAACCAATCCAATCAAGTTAAATTCCGATCGCTAATTCCCAGCTTTTCAGTCTCCCGGTATCCGTCGGCACAGAATCGATAACCCTCAACTGCCAATGACCAAAACTATCCTGATTCAACAACGACTTGAGCGCTGGGGTATTATCTACCGAATAGGTGTATTGCAGTTGAGTATTGACACCCAATGTCCGACTTTGTAACAGTACACTCTGATCCTTGGGTGATGTCAACTCCACTTCTAAATCCCCCAAAAAGTCATGTTCAATGTCCACCGTCACCTGAATATCTTGCACTAAACCCGATTCAGTAATTTGAAGCGTGCTAGTCACACCACGGGAATTATGATCAGGAATAGCTAGATTGTGATCATTGCGTCGTTTTAAGACTTGGGCAACCTTAGCCGTTTGAACTCGTTGCTTTTGGGCAGCTTGTACCGCTTTAAAAGCATTAACCTTACCATAACCAAACCACTGGGAATACCCATTCGTATCATAAGTCCCCAATCGCATACCGAGCTGGGAATCCGCATCACGGTCTACAATTTTGTCGGCTGTATTTTGTAGGATGCGTTTCACTTGTGCAGCGGTGAGATCAGGATTCGCTGAGAGAACCAGCGCCGCAACACCCACGACAACGGGACAGGCGCTCGATGTGCCACCAAAACTCCGCACAAAGTCACCGACTTCATACCCAGCCACGCCGAGTAAGTCGGTGGTAAAGACACCATTACCCGGCGTGGGGGCATTCACTTGGGGCGCCGTGCTAATAAAGCCTGTTTTCTCAAACCACATTCCTGGCGGCGCATTGTTGCTGGGAGCGCAAACAGAGATATTCGTCCCCCAATTACTGTATGCCGCTTTTTTGCTCAGGCTGGTGCAAGCCGAAACCGCAATCACATCGGGATGTACGGCGAAACCACTGAGCCAGTCGGTGGGTCCACGTAGTAACTCATTTGTCCAACCGCGCTCAAAGATGGTGCCATGGATTGGGCGATTGGCATTTCCGGCGGCAAAGACGATCACACAGCCTTTCCCGCCGCGTCCTTCAGTCGCCGCACGGGTTAGGGCAGCCCGTTGTCGTAGGGAGAGGGGGAAGTAAACTGTTGCCGCACCCCAGCTACAAGAAACGACGCTGGCGTCATTTTCAATTGCCCAGTCAAATAATTCTTCAATACTTGTGTCATCCAGATACCCACTGGTGCGAATGGGCATCAGCGCACATCCGGGGGCGACACCAACAATACCCTGACCATTTTCTTCAGCCACCGCAATTCCAGCACAAGCGGTGCCATGACTTTCACCAGAACCACTGGGTAGAGGAATAAAGTCTTTGTCTTTAAAGTCTTTGGGTGCGACAATTTTTCCGGTGCCTTGAAAATCGGGGTGGTTGACATCAATGGCATCATCTGCTATGGCAACGACAACGGAGCGATTTCCCCGGGTAATATCCCAGGCTTTTTCTACGTCAATATGAGAACTTGGGGCTAAATTTGAACCACCACTGTGATTTAGATACCACTGTTGAGGGTATAAGGGGTCTTGGGGATGGTAGCTCGGCTGTTTGGGGACAATGATCTGAGGTTCTGCGGTTAAGACTTCCGGGCGTGTGATCAGTCGATTGGCTATTTTTAGCGGATTCTCTGGGGAATTCGGGGTGAGTTGAAAGACAAAGGTGTTGGGAATACCAATGAGCGATCGCACGGATTTTAAGCCAAATTCGGTCTCAATGGCGGAGATTTTGGCGTCATCGGTGTCGGGGTGAAATTGAATCGTCAGTTGATCGCCCAGGTAAATGAAGGTCGCTGGATCGTCCTTGAGTTGGTAGACATGACTAGCAAAGACAACATGTTCGCGATCGCGTGCCGCTTGCATTGTCTCATCCCGGTGTTCGGCGTCAACCGTAAATTCGGCTAGCTGAGTGCGGGGAATTTGACGCTGGTGGTGGATACTCAGGGCTTGTTCGAGCTGCTCGACGGGGATTTCAGGGGAGCGCATAGTGAAGCGATCGCGCACCTTTAGTAATCCTAGTTCTTCACCGCCCCGTTGCAGGAGCAGACCGATGCTTTCTTCGGGAATCGGCGTGGTTTGAGGAGAATCGTCTGGCAGAGAATCAGGATGCGGGATCATGGTTTAGAATAGATTACTCGTCAATCGTACAAGATCATTAAATTATGACTATTTTTCTTGATCCTATTACTCCGGATTTCTAAGAAACCTTCCGGGTATTGTTTCAGTCTAGCTGGTAAGAGTGCCCCACTGCCTGGTAATCGGGTCATCGCTGATGGTTAGTGATGGACGGCAAATTTTCTGCCCTCAAGTTTAGCGATCGTCATCTGACTCCCCTTGCCGCATCTGGCGATGGTAAGATACCCGAAGGTTTCTGTGTTTGTTAAAATATTATCCCTATTTTTTACATGATCTCTTCTGGAACGATTCATAGCCTTGGCTTTACCTGCCTTGTTGCCTTTCCCTTCACTACAAGTGTGGCGCTCTTATCCCCCGCCCACGCTCAAACTCAAGTGGCTGCGCTTCCAGAAGAGGTCAGCCAAATGCAGCCTGAGCCAGATGATTCTAGTGAGCTACGCCCCTTAACTCAGGACGATAGCCTGCTGAGTTTACAGGGGGGACAGCGGTTAATGGTAGAGGCAAATCAAGCCATTGAAGCTCAAGACTATACGTTAGCCTCTCAAAAACTTCAGCAGGCGCGTCAAGTTTTCAACCAATTGTCTAATTTCTATCAGCAGTTAGCTGACAGTTTTTCGGGAATTGATAACCGGATTTTCAATGAACATCGGCAAAACGCGCTGCAAACGGCAGAAATGCGGGATGAAGCCACCTATCAATTGGCGTTGGTACATCGCGCCCAAGATCAACCGGAATTAGCGGTTCCCTTACTGATTCAGATCATTCGTTCTCAGAATCCCACCCGTGATTTGGGTAAAAAAGCTTACCAGCAGCTTTTTGAATTGGGATTCGTCGGTTCTCCCTTCCCCCCCTCTGGCAATAGCGAACCGACTTCATCCGTGACTC
This sequence comes from Coleofasciculus sp. D1-CHI-01, assembly GCF_040218875.1. Lineage (NCBI taxonomy): Bacteria > Bacillati > Cyanobacteriota > Cyanophyceae > Coleofasciculales > Coleofasciculaceae > Coleofasciculus > Coleofasciculus sp. D1-CHI-01. Next base: position 65,025 of record NZ_JAVJQP010000092.1, on the reverse strand, counting down.
CAGAACGTTAAATTAGTATGTAGAACGTTGAAGAAAAATGGAGTGGGTATGATTAGTCCAGAGCAAGTTGAGACAATGATCAAAGCAGAACTTCCTGATGCTCAGGTACAGGTACAAGACTTAACCGGCGGCGGTGATCATCTGCAAGCGATTGTTGTGTCCTCCCAGTTTGAAGGCAAAAGCTTGGTAAAACAGCACCAGCTTGTTTATGGCGCTCTCCAGCAAGCAATGGCAAGCGAAGCCATTCACGCCCTAGCGCTGAAAACCTATACCCCTGCATCTTGGCAAGCTACCCGTCAGGCTGTATAAACTCTCGCTACACTAGACCCATACAAAACTACAAAAGACATTTCAGCAAAGCTATGACGCCAGCAGTTAAAGAACGGATTGACCAGCTCATCAACCAGGACAAAATTGTGGTGTTTATGAAAGGCACCAAACTGATGCCCCAATGTGGTTTTTCCAACAATGTCGTCCAAATCCTGAATACCTTGGGTGTTTCCTACGCAACCGTGAATATTCTTGATGATCCGGAAGTGCGTCAAGGTATTAAGGACTATTCCAATTGGCCCACAATTCCCCAAGTTTACGTCAACGGCGAATTCATTGGTGGTTCAGATGTGATGATCGAGCTTTATCAGAACGGCGAATTACAGGAGATGGTCGAAGTGGCATTGGCATCTTGACATCTTCGCCGTTCTAAGCTAGAAAGCGCAAAACCAATCAAAAAGCCTGCTTAAGCAGGCTTTTTAACTATGCTTAACCTTAACCTAAGAACAATGTAGAGACGTGCCATGGCGCGTCTGGGAGCTACCGGAGATTGGCAAGGATTGTGGCTTAAGTTGACACAGGTGAAGGGAGAGCGCCTACACCTAATTACCTCATCGAGTTTTAATAGTAATCGGTTTCGGGTTCTGGTAAGGGTACAGCTTCAAAGTTGGAGGGATCGCGTAGATAACGAACAGCGTCTTCCTCCAAGCGATGAATCAAATAAACTTCTATAGCATTACTATGTCGAAGAGCATCAAGATAGCCATCAATGTATAACCGCAGTTCGTCAAAGCGATATCCCCGGTTCCACATAAAAACTAGAGCATCTGTAAGTTGCTGATAGTAGCGTATGGTTCGAGTGTCTTGAAGCATGGTCTAAAGCAGTGTGAATTCGGTATTTTAGCGTTAGAGTTACTAATTGTCAATTCTTTCAAATTGATCCCTAGCAACTCCAGCTAGCCCTTACTACTATTGTGCCTTAAATCAGTTGGCAATGTGGTCAACTGATTGACAGAACAGAAATGAACGACTCCGCCCATACTGGGTGATGATTTCCATCATGAATCAGCCGACGAAATCACATATCACAACAAAGCGATTTAGTCAATCAACTAAATGATTTTCTAGGGCAAAACGCACAATTTCGGCACGGTTGCTGGTTTCTGTTTTTCTCAGGAGACTGCTGACGTATTTTTCAATCGTCCGAGGACTCAGGTGTAGCTTGTTCCCAATTTCGCTATTGGATAACCCTGTGGTCAGTAAGTCTAAAACCTGTTGTTCCCGTTGAGTCAGATGCAGTACATTGGATGGGGAGGTGGGGGAGGCGATCGCACGGGGAGTTGATTCGGATTTGGGCAGAGTATCCGGAGTCTCTGGCGATGGGGGTGATTGTCCTGTATCAGTAGAAGAGAATCGCAATTCGGCTTGCATCATCTGAGACCGTTCCAGCAGATTCCGAATTACAGCACTCAATTCCTTCATTTCAAAGGGTTTGGGCAAATACAAGTCACATCCTAATTGGTAGCCCTTAATCCGCTCCTCAGTACTACTGCGCTCCGTTAAAAAAACCACAGGTAACAAGCGGAAAGCTGGTCGTTTCCGAACTTGTTGCACAAGTTCATAGCCATTCAATTTCGGCATATTGATATCGGTGACGATTAGGTGAGGATGATACTTATCAATCAGAGACAGAGCCTCTTGACCATCTTCTGCCGTTACAACTGAATAGCCTGACATTTCCAGGTAATCGCTCACAGAAAGACGAGTACCTAGGTTGTCATCTACAACCAGGATTATCAATGGCATGAGAATAACTGCAATACAAGCCTATATAATAGTTGAGACATTTGAATAAGTAGGTCGGTATAAAAGTTAACGGTTAAGATGGTTCTTTGTCCTTTGTCCTTTGTCCTTTGCCCTTGGTAAAGGGTTGAGGGCTATGGACAGAACTGAATGTAGTTGACAAAGGCAGGCTATCCTTGCGCCCACCTGTACGAGTGACTGACTATTGACCAAACTCAATCCTAGCTTGCTCAACAATATCTACGGTAACGACATCCAAATCAGCCTCACGAGCTAAATGCTCAATCCGTTGTCGAGCTTGAGTACGCACAAAATAAGGTATTTTTTTGAGTTTCGCTTTAGCTTCGGGTGTCCATTGTAAGGTATCGGTAAAATCGGCGCTGTTCATAGGACGCAGGAGACGTTTCACATTCCGCTTCGATCTTAACCTAGAGGAACTAGGGTGCGAGAAGCTGAGGGACATGGGGGAGTTATCAGTTATCAGTTATCAGTTATCAGGAGATGGGGAAGATGGGGAAGATGGGGAAGATGGAGGAAACGAATGACGAATGACGAATGACGAATGACAAATGACGAATGACCTAAATCCCAGCTAACCAATCGAGTAATATCTGATTAAACTGTTCTGGGCATTCATCATGAGGACAATGACCCGCATTATCCAACTCGATCAACTTGATATTCGGGTTGAGAGCGGCAAACTGCTGGGCTAACTGGGAAGGAATCATCCGGTCTTGACGCCCCCAGATTAACAGTATAGGACTATCCAAAGTCGGCAAAATCGATTTGACCGGAGGACCAAATTTAGATGAGGTCATCCCTTTAAACAGCGCACTAAATGTAGCCGCCGCCCCGCGATCGCGAGCAGGCTGGGTGAGAATGTCCACTAATTCTGCATCAATAGCCCTAGGGTTGGCATAAGCAAGTCCTGCCCATTTCTGGACAATGGATGGGCGTCGCAGCAGATAAAAAAGACTTTGGAGAACCACAGGAGACGCAACTAGACCCTCAACCGTTGATACCACAGGTCTCAGCCAAGCCGGAAGTGCCTCTTCTCGGAGGGAAAAATCTGGCAAATTAACCAAGGCAAGTCCCTTAACCATCTCCGGGTGAGTGGCGGCTGCGCTCAGAGCCACCAGTGAACCGATTGAGTTACCCACTAACACTACAGGGTGTTGGATCAAGGTTCGCCAGAATTCATACACTTGATTGACCCACAACTCAATCGTATAGGTTGTCCCAGCTTTGCGCGAACTGCCAAACCCCAACAGATCTAGCGCATAAACCGGGTAGTTCTGACCCAGTACAGGTAGGTTATGACGCCAATGTCCGATGGAAGTACCAAATCCATGCAGCAGCAGAACGGGAGAAGTCAATGTTGAGTGAGACTGCGGTGGACGAATATAAGTATAACGAGTCTGCCAACCTTGCCAAACCCAGTCTCGTTGATTGCCGACTCGTTGCTGCCACGATACCGATGGATTCACACCATGCCTCAACTTCAAAAACGTTTACAATTCCTTACCTATTATTGTAGTGGTTTCTTCAGGTTACTCTCTACAGCAGATGCCCCCTAACCCAGGAAAAATCAGGACTAACAAACGCCTCAAATATTCCCTCTCTGGTGAGGGTTTCTCTGCCATCCCCCGGCAATTTGGAAGTTAGGTTAAAAAGATGGACAGAAACTGGATCAGAGTCAGTAAAATGGCAAGTAAAATCCGCTTACTTTTATCCAACCCTTAACAACTAGAAATTCAAGCAGACACCCGTGAGTGATAGAAGACGCCAACGTGATCTACCCCAAATCAACGAAAGAATCCGCTATCCTAAGATTCGTGCGATTGATACCGATGGCACACAGCTAGGAATCATTGCTCCTCAAGAGGCTTTACGCATCGCTGAGGAAAAAGAGTTGGATCTTGTCTTGGTTAGCGATAAGGCAGATCCGCCCGTGTGCCGCATCATGGACTACGGCAAATACAAATTTGAACAGGAGAAGAAAGCCCGCGAAGCCCGGAAGAAGCAACACACGGCGGACGTTAAAGAAGTCAAGATGCGCTATAAGATTGATGATCATGACTACCAGGTGCGTGTCAACGCAGCTAGGCGCTTTCTGAAATCAGGAGATAAAGTTAAAGCCACGATTACCTTTCGGGGGCGAGAAATTCAGCACGCTAATTTAGCCGAAGACTTGCTCAAGCGCATGGCAACGGATTTACAGGACGTTGCTGAAGTGCAGCAAGCCCCCAAACGGGAAGGTCGTAATATGATGATGCTACTCTCTTCCAAAAAATAAGACTTGGGTTCATTGGTCATTAGTCATTAGTCATGGGTTAGCCGCTATGGACTATAGCTAATGACTTAGGACTAACGACTAAGGAAAAACTGCTAAATGAAACTACAAACTCGTACTCGCATTCAAAATGAATGGGTACGGCGAATCCTAGAATTGGTCAATCTTCGTCCAGAAGAAGGCGAGCGCACCTTTTTGATGTTCGCCTTCTACACTGCTACCTCAGTTGGGCTGCTTTGGTTTGAGTATAGTGCGACAGCACTGTTCTTGGACGAATACGGTGCAAAGTGGTTACCCGTCATTTATATCGCCAGCTCCCTGATGGTGTCTGGACTAGGTGTCTTATACTCTTGGCTACAAGAACGGGTACCGATGAGGCGTGTCTTAGTCACAGTCGCTTTCCTAACGTGCGTACCCTTGTTGATCTTACGGTTGACCCTAGGCTTTAGCTATTTAAACGGGTTAATCGCCTTGGGTACCGTTTTTCTGTTGCGATTGTGGATGGATGCGGTCGAAGTTCTCAATGATCTCAACTCTCAAGTTGCCGCGAATCAATTATTCAATATTCGGGAAATTAAGCGCACCTATCCGATTGTGTCATCAGGACTCTTAGTGGCTGATGTGATTTCCGGCTTTTCTTTACCCCTGCTGCTGTTGGTTGTCGGCACAATTCAAAACGTTCTCGTGGTGGCGGCGTTGATGATGATGGTTGGCGCTGGCACTTTGTTTTATTTAACCCAACGCTACCAGCAAGCCTTTCCTAACTTACCCACAAGGGATTGGGAAGACGATGACCAGAAATTTGTGGTTCGCCGCACGACCGGACATCTACAACGCTATATTGTGCCGTTATTTGCCTTTTTTATTCTCGGTGAAGCCCTGTATCTGCTGGTAGAGTTCCAGTATCTGGGTCAATTAGAGGCAAATTTAGAAGCCTCAGATATTGCTGGGTTTTTGGGGTTATTCAGTGGGATTGTCGGCATATTTGAACTCACCTCTCAGTGGTTCCTATCCAGTCGCGCTGTGGAACGTCTGGGCGTCTTTGTCGCTGCGATGATGCTACCTACGTCCTTAGCGATTATGGGCTTAATCACATTGAGTGGTTTACTGGATGTGATCCTTAAGCTATTCGGTGCAGTCATGACCATTCCCGGATTCGTGACTGGATTATTCGTCGGTCTAATTTTCCTGCGGTTTATTGACGAACTCCTGCGCTATACCTTAATTGCTGGCATTGAACCGTTCTTGTTTCAACCGATACCCGAAGGAATTCGTAATGCCCTGCAAACCCGAGTCCAGGGAATTGCCGAACCCATAACTACGGGTGTTACGGGCATTAGTATGCTGGCTGGGATTTGGCTGTTGCATCACCTATTCCCAGGACAGCCAGAAACCCAAATTCAACAATGGCAGAGTGGTATGTTTATTCTTGCCATTGTGTTTTTCTCCCTAATCTGGTTGCTGAGTGCTTGGTCAATGCGCTCGACTTACGTTACCTTGCTCGTTGATAGCGCTGAACAAGGACGCTTAGGGTTTTCGGATGTGGACTTAAAGGCGTTCAAGCGAACGGTAATCGAAACCTTGGAACAACCGGGTACGGAAGCGGATAAACGCTCTTGTATTCAACTGTTATCCCAGATTGATCCTACGAATGTGGGTGAGGTACTGGCTCCCCTTTTACCTCGCCTTTCTATTGCGCTTCAGTGTCAGAGTCTAGAGGCGATGTTGGAGTATCCCAACCCCGCCTATTGTCGGGATGTACAGGTTTTGATTGAGCAGAAACCGCCGCCAGAAGTGTTGGCGTTGGCGCTGCGCTATGTTTGGTTGACTCAACCGGAATTGGATATTTACACGATTAAACCTTATCTACACGGAACCGTTGATCCGATGGTACGAGCTACAGCCGCCGCAATCATCTTACGTCGGGGAACCTCGCAAGAGAAGGCGGAAGCGACAGAGATCCTGCGGCGAATGGTGAACTCAAAACGGGAACGAGAACGAGTTATGGGGACACGAGCCTTAGGAGAGGCAGAGTATTTGCAAGCCTTGAGAGTTTATATTCCTCATCTGTTAAAAGATGAATCGTTGCGTGTTCGTTGCGCTTTATTAGAGGTGATTGCGGCAACTCATTTGGAAGAGTCTTATCCATCGCTAGTACGAGGACTTTATTATAAATCAACTCGTGAAGCGGCTCGCATGGCGTTGGTGCGTCTGGGGAATGAAGCCATTCCGTTGCTGCTGGAGTTGGCAGAAGATATCCATAAACCGGATTTAGTTCGGGTACAAGCTTGGACGGCGTTGGCGGAGATTGGTACACCCGAAACCCTGAACTATCTGGTGCAACAGCTAATGACGAGTTGGGGGATCAGCCGTCGTAATATCCTCCGCAGCTTATTGAAAATTCCCAATGAGCAAGGAATCGATGTGGTGCTAGATCAGTTGGGACGGAGTGGGATTGAGACGTTAATTGAGCAAGAACTGCTGTTTTTGGGTCAGATTTATGCCGCTCTGGTGGATTTGAAGCCAGAACTGATCAGTGGACAGGAGGCAGATTTGCTGCGACGAGCGCTAAATGATCAGCAAAAGGATTTGCTGGAGAATTGTTTTTTGCTGATGAAGTTTCTTTATCCCGTTGGTGCAATTCAAGCAGCATCCTTTAATCTGCAATCTGAGTCCCGATCTAATATTGCTATGGGGATAGAAATATTGGATAATACCATAGATATTCCCCAAAAGCAAGCTTTTTTAGCCCTGTTTGATCGCCGTTCGTTTACCGAAAAGCTGTCGTGTTTGCAGGAATTGGTGTCTTATCAACCGATGAATCCCAGCGATCGCGTGCGACAATTAATTGAGTTTCGTCATTTTCTCTCGGATTGGACGCTGGCTTGTTGTTTCCATTTAGCGCGGGGGGCTTATATAAGTTTGACACCAGCAGCAACGTTAGTCTGTCTGCGTCATCCCACGGGTTTTGTCCGAGAAGCGGTTTTAACCTATTTGAAAGCCGCATCGCCCCGTTCTTGTATCGAATTACTACCGATGCTCAAACATGATTCCGATCGGTTGGTGGCGGCGGTAGCTCAACAGATGAGTAACGAATTTGGTCTAGTGAGCTGATGGAGCAGTCGTTAGGAAAGGGTTTATTAAGGGGTTATTGGCTTAATTTTCAGGGATATCTTGCAGATTGGTGTGTTTATGGTTCCTGAATTCCTCTATTATCAGTCAAAGTGGGATAAAGTAAACTAGAGCTTTGTGCAGCTACACTTGGCACCAATCCCCAGCAGCTACCCGCTAACCCCATGTTAACCAGCGTTGAGCGTTTACTTTTTGTCAGGGGCGTCCCCATTTTTCAGGAATTGCGGGACGATTTTTTGGTGCGCGTTGCTTCGGTTATGGATGAGTTATCCTTCCCCAGTGATCATACGATTGTCACTCAAGGGGAAGAAGGGCGATCGCTTTATATTGTGGTGTCCGGTTCCGTGCGGGTTCACATTGGCGATCGCGACTTGGCTTATCTGAAGCAAGGTGCTTGTTTTGGCGAGATGTCACTGTTTGATGCTGAACCGCGTTCGGCTTCGGTGACAACCCTGGAAACCTGCGAATGTCTGATGCTGACTCAATTGCAATTGTATGACGCCATTGATGAGACACCAGGAATTGCGATTAATATTATCCGCTTACTTTCCCGCCGCATTCGAGAACTGAATAATAAGTTGAATGCTTACGAAGTGAAACATCCGGCGTCTGATTTCAGCAAAACCAGCAGTAATTTTACGAGGTAATTGAGGATTACAACGTTAAAGTTTTGTGCCGATAGTAGTTCCCAGTTTCTTGCAGATTGAGAGCGATTCGTTCCCGCAATGCCCAAGGTAGCAAGACTTCTACCTCTGCACCTAAAGCCCGTAAGCGCCGGATGACGTGATAATCGTTAATACGGTATTGAGCTTGGTAGTAACCATCATCAGGAGAGCGATGTTCAAGAATGTCTAACAGAGTATTTATGTGTTCGGGATTGGGCGTATGTTGTTTTATGAAACGGGTGGCTTGCTGATAGTTAATCGGGGCAAAGGTGTGATGCAAGAACGTACCTCGAATATAGTGATCGTGAAACTTCTGGTTGAACCGGATTACCATCAACGCTGATGGTTTATAGAAATCAAATCCCCAGGCTTGTTTCAGCTTCGTGTGAACCGTTGTGGGCGTGGGCAGTTGGTTCTTCTTGTATTGCTCCTGCAACAACTGAGGAACGCGGGGATCAGTCCAATCCAATGGCATCAGCCACTCTGAGCAAATTCGGTCGAGGCGATAATTGTGCCAGTTGATTTCGCTTTTGGGAGTGCTGCCATAGGCACATAAGTATTTTGCCCGTTCCATATAATAGATGCAAACCGGATAGACAACGCATTCTTTGATTAAACCCAAATGAGCGCTGTGATAAGTCATGAGTAGGGGATAAATTTGTCCAGAATCCCAAATTTCCTGCAATTGTCCCTGAAGTTGATCCACTTGGTCTTGTTTTTGAGTGGATTCCGGGACTAAGTAATCAACGTATAAAAAGACACGATGAGTATCTTCCTGGGGATGGGGAGAAATTTGCTCAATTAACAACGGGATAGTGGGGTCGAGAAAACTCACCATTTCTACGGTTTCTGCCAAATAAACCTGCTCTTGATGCGTCAGGTTGCTGTCAGAGATTCGGTTTTCTGGTTGCTGAGAAATGGGCAATACTTGGACACGGCGGTAGTTCTTGCTTCTCCCGGTTGAGTGAGGAACTCGTTGCAGCCAGTTAAGATCAACCAGTAAATCTAAGTCACTCTGAAGGGATTTACGAACTTGAGCAAATAGCCGTTCTTGGAGCAATTTTTTCAGGTCAGAATCGGAAATTGACAGGTGTTGTTGTAGGGATTCTTGCCATTCATCAATGGCTATATTCAATTCTTTGAGCCATTCTCTGGTGGTTTTCGTGCAGGCGCAGTTGGGTTCATGGTGCTGGAGAATATCGTTTTGTTTCTCATCCTGATGGGTTGAGCTGAAGAAGGCTTGACGCCAATCGGCGTAGGTGAAGCTGTCGGGTAAAGTGGCGTATCCCTGATCTCCATACAGCCAGCGCAGCCAAACCCATAATCTCATCGCCCGGGTGAGATGGTGATTTTGTGGCAAAAGTCCTTTGGCTAACTGTTGCAGGAGTTGAGGTTGGGGGGGATGGCGAAAGAATAGATCAGACATCAGTTTTTGTTTTGTTGAGTGTGGCTTATAGCCTATCAAGTATCGGAAGGGGGTGTTTCCGAATGGATGGCATAATTTTTGGTACAGAGGCGATCGCGCCCTCGACTCGTCCCCCTCTCAATCCCATGGAGATAAGTTGGATTAGATTAAGGAAGAGCGATCGCCTATCTCACCCCAGCAGCAACGTCATACCCAGGTTAGCCACTATGAACACATCTGAGTTGAATAAGTACAAAGTCGATCATCTGTTCTTGCTCATTGGTGAGAATCCCTTGCCTAATTATGTAGCAGCCAGACTCTTGTTAAACAAGGGAGGTACGCCCTATCTGGTTTATTCAAAGGGTACAAAAGATCCAGCGGAGCGTTTACAAACAATATTGAGTAACGAGCCAATTGGCTTAAAGACGGCTCAACTTGTGCCACTTAATGATTACGAATCCGATGCTTATCATATTAAAGAGGCGATTCGTCCAAAACTAGAAGCTATCAAAGTGGGAAAAATTGGATTGAATTATACGGGTGGTACAAAAGCGATGGCTGTACACGCTTACAGAGCCGTTTTCAGCAAAGAGCGTCCCGACACTGTTTTTAGCTATCTCGATCCACGCAAGCTAGAGATGTGTATCGATCGGGAAGATGGCGATCGCATCCGCCTCAAAGTTAAACCAGAATGTCTGGAAGTAAAACTTGCTAAAGTTTTTCAAATACATGGATGGATGTGGCAAGAGAAATCAGAGCCTATTTACCAGCCGGAGTTACCTGATGCTGCACGAGCCTTTGCTGAGTTTCATACAAATGAGCAGTTAATAAAACTATGGCGTACTTGGTGTAACCAAGTTTTGCGGGAATCTGCTAGAAAGCCCAAAGATAAAAATAAATGGTTAAGCGAAAGTAAGCTCCTAGAATTGCCTGACTTGCGGTTAGAAATAACAAGGGACAATAAAACTGTTGAACTCCAAAACTATCAGGCTATTAATCAAGCATTAGCTCAGTTAGGTGTAGCCGCTAAAAAACTATCCCTTCAGACTGTTAAAGACCAAGGTTTGAAAAGCTTGGAATCTACTTGCAAATGGCTGGATGGTGAATGGCTGGAGCATTATGTTTTACAGCAAGTGCAAAATATTCCTAAAGAGCTATCCATTGACGATAGTGCTACTTCATTTTGGATTCGGAATCCAATCTATCCGAAAAATACTAAATTCCAGTTTGATGTTGCTTTTATGCGTGGCTATCAATTATTTGCCATTTCTTGTACAACTATAGAGCGTAAATTCGATTGTAAATCAAAACTTTTTGAAGCTTATATCAGAGCGCGACAACTCGGTGGGGATGAAGCACGAGTTGCTTTAGTCTGTTGCACTAGCGAAAAAGATGTTAATGCCCTAGAGACAGAAATCGTAAATGTTTTAAATCCTTCTCCGGAAGGTGGAAAAATAGACTACAAGCTAGCTGTATTCGGGCGTGATGATTTACTTGATCTTTCAGACAAAATTGCTGAATGGATTTGCAATAATGAGCGAGATGCGAGATGAGAAAATTCACTGTCACTGTACTAGATACAACTGGGATTCAACCCTATATTTTTGGGAGTAACCGCCTACGCGAAAATATTGGTGCATCTTACTTAGTTTCTCAAGCAACTGATAACTGGGCGAGAAATGCTTTAGGTATGTTGAAAGACCAAATTCACCAAGAAGTTTACGCATTCGATCCTGAAAAACATCAACCAGATGCAAAACCGCACATCGAAGATGACGAACTAGCTGCTGAGTTAGTTTATGCAGGTGGCGGTAATACAGTATTGCTTTTTTCAGACAAGCAGTATGCCGTGCAGTTTACTCAGATTTTGAGTAAGCGAATTTTAGAAGAAGCACAGGGTATCAATTTAGTAGCTGTCCATAAAGAGTTTGATTGGGATAATCAATCTCTTTATCAGGTAGTTCAGGATTTGATGAAAAATGATTTGGATGCCAAAAAGCGAAGCAGAATACCCTCTGCACCATTACTAGGTTTAAGCGTAACAGCAACTTGCAGATCGACTCAATTAGTTGCTGTAGGAATGAGTGAAAAATTTGAAGATGACGAGCCTTATCTAATTTCTAGAGAAATTCAGAAAAAACTGGACGCAGTTCATTTTGCAAATCGTCAACTTAGAGAAAAATTACTCAACACGACTTCCGAGATTTATAATTTTCCCCTAAGAACTGACTATATGGGGCGTTCAGAAGGAGATTCCAGCTATGTTGCTGTGATTCATGCTGATGGTAATGGTATGGGTAAACGATTTCAAGAGTTTGGCAAGGATAAATCCAATCGAGACTACATTATTGCTATGCGTGAACTGTCCCATAGCGTTAATCAGGCTGGTATTAATGCGCTGAAAACGGTAATAGAGATACTGGTTCAATCGATTCAAACAGATGAAAACGGAAAGAAAAAAGTCAAAGGTTATTTTGAGATAAAAGATAATTACTTACCATTCCGTCCTCTCGTCTATGGCGGTGATGATGTTACTTTTGTTTGTGATGGACGCTTAGGGCTTGAACTGGCAGCAATCTATCTTGAAGAACTGGAAAAACAACCCATTGCCGATGCCGATGGCAAGCCCAAGCCTATCAGAGCTTGTGCGGGAATTTGCGTTGTAAAAACTCATTACCCTTTTGCACGAGCTTATGAACTTAGCGAAGACTTGTGTCGAAATGCAAAAAGGTTTGTTAAAGATGAAAACAAAAGAGATTTTTCAGCTTTAGATTGGCATTTAGCAGCTAGTGGCTTAAGCGGTTCAATTTCAGAAATTCGTGAGCGCGAGTATCGCGTAAAAATTCCTGATTTCCAGGAAGTTGCTTCATTAGAAATGCGACCTATAAGTTTGAGAAAAGAACAAGATAGCGATTGGCGGACTTGGAAAGGTTTCACAAAAGTAGTCCAACATTTTAACGAAGATGATAACTGGAAAGGTCGTCGTAATAAGGTTATTGCCTTACGAGAAGTGCTGCGTCAAGGGATAGATGCAACTCAGAAGTTCCTCAAAAACTACCAAATAAAAGATGAGCAACTACCACTATTCCCAGAATTTAGCGGTCAAAGTACAGATTTAGCTAAAAAAGGTTGGCTGAATGGCATTTGTGGCTATTTTGATGCTATCGAAGCAATGGATTTTTATATATCATTGAGGGAATAATCAGATGTCAACGTATCAACTGAAAATCAAACTGTTGAGTGATACCACCTTTGGACGTGGGGATGGAGTAGCGGGTTTAATCGATCAAGAAGTAGAGCATGATCCTTATGGATTTCCCTACTTACGAGGACGCACTCTCAAAGGATTACTGAGTGAAGAATGCGATAACTTAATTGCTGTACTTTCTGAGTATAAACAGGATTGGGAGAAGGTTGCTTGTAACTTGTTCGGTACGCTTGGTAGCACCCTTGGAACAATGGCAGCAGTTCATGTGGAAGATGCTTGTTTACCCGATGACTTGCGTCAAGCCGTTGCCTTCCAAATCCAAGATGAAACTTTAACAAAAACGGAGGTGCTTGATTCCCTGACAACTATCCGTCGTCAAACTGCAATAGACCCACAATCGGGTACATCAGATGAGGGAAGTTTACGTTCCTACCGTGTTGTTTTACGTGACCTTTGTTTCACGGCTGACTTAATTTTTGAGAAAACTCCAAATGATGAAATGCTATCGCTTTTAGCTGTTGGTGCTATGGCACTCCGACGCTTAGGTAGTGGACGTAATCGAGGTCGAGGTCACGTTCAATGTAGGTTACACGATTCAGAAGGAAATGACATTACCCATCAACATCTAAATAATTTTGGCAAAGACATTAAGGAAAAATAAAAAGTTGGATGAAAGCCATTATTTTAACCTTAGAAACTCAGCAACCCGTTCTTGCTACTTCATTTCAAGGCGATCCAAATAGTGACGTGTCATATCCTTATATTCCTGGTAGTATGATTCGTGGTGCAATTATTGGGCGTTATATGAGGCAGTATCACTTGTCAGAACTTGATTTAAGCAATGATGAAGTGAAGCGACTTTTCTTTGATGCTAAAAGGACTCGCTACTTAAATGCGTATATTTTGAGTCAAAAAAATAAACGAACTCTTCCTCTACCTTTGTCTTGGTTCAAGGATAAGGATGCAGAATTTACTGATAATTTGCCTATAACTGTATATGATTTCAGTATTGAGAAAGGAGAAGACCCAGAAACGCCGAAAGCTGTTGGTGAATACTTCTGGGCAAAGGAAGGAGGAGTTGTAAAGTTATATAAAGAAAAGCGACGGATTAATATTCATAATTTTCGCGATCGCAAAAAAGGGAGATCGACAGATAATCAAGGTGAACTCTTCCGCTACGAGGCTTTAGATGCAGGACAAACCTTTCAATCTATCATTCTTTGTGAAGATGACGATGTAGAAACAATTCAGAATTTATTAGTCGAACCCAATATCTGGTTTGGAGGTTCTCAAAGTGCGGGATACGGACAGACTAAAATTATCCCCCCCCAACAATCTAGCACGAATTGGAGTGAAATAGGGATTCCAGCAGAAGATCGAGAAAATGATGAAGTTTTAAGCATTACCCTTCTCAGTGACACGCTGTTAAGAAACGATCAGGGTCAACCTGTAGCCGATCCAAGTTTAATTAAACAAGCAATTGAGGATGTTTTAAATATAACCTTGCCTCAACCTAAACCAGGAGGTATTTTCACTAGCAGCACTCTAATCGGTGGCTTTAACCGCAAATGGGGATTGCCTTTACCTCAAGTTCCAGTTTTAACAGCAGGGAGTGTGATTGTTTTTGAAGGTGAAGATATTGAAATTACTTCAGAACAAATTCAGCGACTTGAAGCTAGCGGAATTGGAGAGAGAAGAGAAGATGGCTTTGGGCGAATTGCTGTAAATTGGATAGAAAGTGAATATATTCAAGTAATTTTGCCCAAGTTATCGAGTCCCTCTGGCTTACTTGCGTTAAGTGAAGGTTCGCGGCTGATAGCTGAACAGATGGCACAAAGACTGTTGGAGCAAAAGCTAGAACAATATCTTCAAAAACAAGTTGGATATTTAAGCTTGGATGAGGGCATGAGTAACAGCCAATTATCACGACTGCAATCTGTTGCCCGACAAGCACTTCCCAACGGGGATTGTAGTTTAGTTGTCTCGCTACTAAATAACTTACCTTCTAATGCCCGTAATCAGTTTGAGCGCACAAAAATAGGAAATAAATCCTTCAAGCAACAGCTAGAGGAGTGGTTGAAAAATCCGACAGATTGGATTAATGGTATAGAAGTCAAAATTGCTGATGTAGAGCGCCAATTCGATGACGATCGCGCCCGACAAGATAAGCTAGCTGAAAAGTACACGCTACGGCTAATTATGGCAGTGGCGAAGAAGGCAACTAAGGAGAGAAACTAATGAGTATTGAACGCCTGAACCGCCACCAACGCCCTATTGCTAAATGCATCATTGTACGAGGTACATTAATTTTAGATACTCCTACTTGTCTGGGAAGTGGTGATGCAGATAGTCCAACTGATTTAGCCTTACTCAGAGATAGTATTAGTGACCATGCTCTTTTAACAGGTTCATCTATTGCAGGTGCTTTGAGAAATTACTTACGTGAGTATGAGCATGGGTATGTGACAGGTGAACAAGAGTGCGATCGCGCTACTTCCCTATTTGGTGGAACCCGTCGTAATGATGATGGTGAACAAAGTCCATTAATTGTGAATGATGCCATCAGTAGCAAGATACCCACTGTGGAATTGAGAGATGGAGTAGAAATTGAAGGAAAAACGGGTACAGCCAAAAAAGGTCAGAAATACGACTTAGAGCTATTAAGTGCTGGAACTGAATTCCCTCTCTACTTTGAGCTACTGGTAGAGCAAAAAAGAGACAAAACAAAACAACTCAATTATGAAGATCGGCTAGTTAAATCACTAGCGTTAGCCTTACGAGGCTTAGAACTTGGTGAAATTAGCATTGGGATGAAAAAGCGACGGGGCTTTGGTCGCTGTACAGTGAAAGCGTGGCAAGTCTGGGAATTTGACCTCACTCAAGATGAGAAAAGATTAGAATGGTTACTATTTGAGCATTGGTGTACAGAATTATCACCAGAATACGAAACGTATTCGTCAATTGCTACGGCTTTTGGAGTATCTTTAGATGAAGAGGAAGATAAACGCGATCGCTTCTTCCTCGAAGCTACGTTTAAACTCGCCAGTCCCTTGCTAATTCGCTCAGGTCAAGACTCCACGGGTTGTGCGCCTGATGTGGTGCATTTGCGATCGCATCGAGACGGTGAACTCAAACCTGTGCTATCTGGAACCAGTCTAGCAGGTGTTTTACGCCATCGTGCTGAACGTATTGTTAATACCTTGGACAAGCCCGAGAAAATGGCACAAAAAATTGTCAATGATGTATTCGGCTTTGTCGAGAAAAACAGTAAACAAGCAAAAGCCAGCCGCCTGGTGGTACATGAAAGCGTTATCGAAAATACTGCTGAATTGGTGCAAAACCGCATCGCCATTGACCGTTTTACAGGTGGTACTTACCACGGTGCTTTGTTCAGCGAACAGCCGATATTTGGTAGTGATGAAACGCGGCTAACTTTGGAACTAGAGTTGCGCCAGCCAAGGAAGGCTGAAATAGGTTTACTACTCCTATTGCTCAAAGATTTGTGGACAAGTGATTTACCTGTTGGGGGTGAAAGTAGTATTGGACGGGGACGGTTGCAGGGAATCAAAGCAAAAATGAGACGACAGATTCCCGGAAAAGCCACACAAACCTGGACAATCTTCCAAGATGGAGAACATCTGCAAATTAGTGATGCCAACGGTTTAGAAGCATTTGTGATTGATTTTTCTGGGGAGTTGATAGAATGAACAAAGTGTTATGCCAAAAGCTTCCTATTGATGGGATTGTAGATGATGAAACGCTTAGATATTGGTTAGAAAAACAAGCGATAACCTGGAACCTAAATTATCTGCTAGCTCATGCTGAAGACGGTGTAATTTGGGGTCGCTTTGATTCAGGTAAATTAACCACAGCGGAACAGATATTTCACCAGCCTGAGTTTAACGTAGATTTTCCATCTCTACGAGTCCTCACCCTTCAACAATGCCGTATCTTTGGTAAACATGGGGAAGTATTACTTTGGCGGGCGGGTGAAACTTGGCGATCGCGTCTAGTCCAAGATAATTCAGAGGTAGACAAAATCCCAGAAAGACAGATTCTCTGGGGAACTCATGGGGAAAAGCGAGATAACTTTACCTTACTTAGGCATGGTTCCCAAGGATTCAGACACGCCGTACCATTTAGTGAGATAGAATTAGGCGATCGCCATCAACTGATTAACCCAGTGCGTCTCATTGTACATCACTACATTACCTATGATGATGATGGAGTAGCTCGTATCTCTCTAAGTCGTCTTGTTGATTTAACTACTGAAAAGGAATTGAACAATGCTTCCCAAACATCTCAAAAAAGTACCGGAAGATCGTAAGGCGATCGCGCCGTACAATTTTGTCGAATTACCTGACACAATCGTTCCAGCAGAACCTTTGCCTGACAATGAAAGATATTGCCCAAATCGGCATACAGGTCAAATTATATGCACATTAATCACTGAATCACCTCTATATATTCGGAGTGGTTTAACTCCAACTGACTTTGCCAATTTTGGGGATAAAAATAATGAAGATTTGACTTCAGAGCAGCGCCGTAAACGAGCAGATTTCTTCACCACCCCGTCAAATCAGCGTCCTACTCTGCCTGGTAGTAGTTTGAGGGGGTTGTTGCGGACTTTGGTAGAAATTGTTAGCTTTGGTAAGCTTGAACAGGTATCTGAGCAACAACGATTTTTTTTCCGTGCGGTTGCTGCCGACAAAGATGAACCGTTAAAAAAAGAATATGAAAAGTATCTAGATAAGGGAAGAAAGGTTAAGGCAGGTTATCTTACCAAGCAAGCTGATGGTTGGTACATTCGTCCGGCACTTGCCATTGAGAATAAACCGTTTATTTTGGTTCAAGAAAAAAACTTGTGTGGGAAAATTACTGAACTTATCCCCATGAAATCTTCAGACTACCGCCCACAATATAAATACAACATCAGTTTTGGGAATTTGTATCCTAAAAATGGTCGTCAGTTTGCTAAAGATGTCAGCAGTGACTGTGAGGCTTACAAATACAGAGGTGTATTAGTCACGAGTGGTAATATGTTGGAAGCTAGTGATAATCCAGATAACCTCCAGCGCAAAAATCACTGCCTAATTCGAGAACCTGACACCAATGCCAAACTTCTCAAGATTAGTGATGATGCGATTGAGCATTACTGCCATGCCTTAACCACCTTTCAGAAAGGAAAAGCCCCCTATGAGAAAAACCCATTTGACGAAAAATTGGGTGTTTTAACACAGGGTCGTGCTATTTTTTACTGTCAGCCACAGCAAGAAAAAATTGTAACTTTATTTGGTCAAAGTCCCAATTTTCGTGTTCCCTACTCTTCTACAGGTGATGGACGTGCGGCTTCAGCCGTTGATTTTGTTCCCGACTATTTACACAACGCTGAAATCTTAGATATGGCTGAAACCATATTTGGCTATGTTAGAAATGAAAAACAGAAAAAAAATCAAGCGCGTGCTGGACGTGTCTTTATCAGTGATGCCATCTGTGAAAGAATGGCTGGTGATGAGATCTGGTTAAAAAATGACCCAATTACGCCTAAGATTTTAGCTAGTCCTAAACCGACTACATTTCAGCACTACTTAGTTCAAACTGACCCAGAAGCAAGAAAGCGCGAATTAAAGCACTATGCCAATAAACCAGAAGCGGAAACAGTGATCCGAGGACATAAGCTCTACTGGCACAAAGGACGTTCGCCTTCAGTTGTGCTTAATGATCCTGAAGCTTCAGAAAGCCAAACCACTCAGATAAAGCCGATTAAAGCTGGAGTCTCTTTTACATTTACTATCGATTTTGAGAATCTTAGTGATGTGGAGCTTGGTGCTATCCTTTGGGTACTGAATATTGCACAAAAGGAAGAGTATCGTCTGTCAATTGGCATGGGTAAACCACTGGGAATGGGAGCCATCAAGATTACTTATCAGATACATCTGAGTGATCGCAAACAACGATACAAAAAGCTATTTCAAGATAATAACTGGCATATCGGAGAAAAATCTGATGCCGCTGACACACACCACAGATGTGTGAAAGCGTTTGAAAAGTATGTCCTCAATCATATCAGCGAGGCAGATCAGCCGAACACAGGTAAAGCCACAACTTTAGAAGAATTACCCCGTATCAAGATGCTTCTAGCAATGCTCAGTTGGTCTGGTGTTTCCAGCAATGAAGCACGATATATGGAAATTGAGCGTGATCACCAGCCAAGGATTGGAACTGATAAAAATGAGTATAAAGAGCGTCCCGTTCTACCGACTCCTTTACAAGTAATAGGATGGGAAGATAACCGGAAGATAAACAAACCCAATCCATCTCCCCAGCCAAAAGCAAAGGGAAGTAAGCCTGTGCTTAAAAAATCTAAATCGCCCACTCGTCTAAAAAAGGAGGGTGGACGAGAGGATAAGGGAAGTGGCAATCCAGCTTTTGCCAGACCTCCAAAACCACCCAAGCGTCGGTGATAAGTGAAGGTAGCAAATGTAGCAACGATTCATACTAAGTTTCCGAGACAACTTACAAACCGTACTCCAAGATTAGGGAATAGGGAATAGGAAACAGGGTAATGGGCTATAGAAATTTTGTTCCCCATCTCCCCCTCACCTCACCACTTATTCAGCAAACCCGAATTACCGGGAATTCATGCCAGGAATGCGACCATTGACATAGTAGTCTCGGGTTCCTTTAGCATTAAGGGCTTCCCCTAAGCGATTCAACGCATGAACATAAGCAGCGGTTCGCAGGGAAACCGCTAACTCTTTGGCAATTAACCAAATATATTGGCTTTCTTCCACCATTTTCTGCTTCAGATTTTCATTCACTTTTGCCATTTTCCAATAGAGTCCACTGCGGTTTTGTACCCATTCAAAATAGCTCACTGTCACCCCACCCGCATTAACCAAAATATCGGGAAATACCAGAACTCCTTTGCTGTCTAAAACCTTATCCGCCTCTGAAGTAATCGGACCATTGGCGACTTCAAAGATATAGCGGGCGCGGACATCGTTAACATTATCCTGGGTAATTTGATTCTCCAACGCCGCCGGAATCAGAATGTCTACATCTAAGCCTAAGAGTTCGGCATTGGTTAACTGTTCATGTTCAACAATATTACAAACCGTGTCTTGACAGTAAACCGCTTGCAGACTTTGACTTAACATTTTATACTGGCGAATACTGGGAATATCTAAGCCTTTTTTAGCATAAATTCCGCCTTGAGAATCACTGATGGCAACAACTTTATACCCCGCTTTCGCCAGCAATTCTGCCAATACCGCCCCGGCTTTACCAAATCCCTGAATCGCGATTGTCGTGTATTGGGGAATCAAATCCAGTTTAGGTGCCATGGATTCAATCACAAAGTAAGCCCCCGTCGCAGTTGCGCTATCGCGCCCCACACTTCCGCCCATGGTGATGGGTTTCCCAGTAACGACAGCGGGACTAATTTGACGCCGGATGATACTATATTGATCCATCATCCACCCCATAATCATCGCATTGGTATAAACATCAGGGGCGAGAATATCCACATCCGGTCCAATAAAATCGGCGATCGCGTCAATGTAGCCGCGACTGAGGCGTTCGAGTTCCAGTTTGGATAAGCTTTTGGGATTAACCGTAACTCCCCCCTTCGCACCACCAAAGGGTAAATTTAATACCGCACATTTAAACGTCATCCAAAAGGCTAGGGATTGAACTTCATCCAGAGTAACGTTGGGATGATAGCGTACACCGCCTTTTCCGGGTCCCCTGGTGTCATCATATCGAACTCGATATCCTTGTACCATGGTTAATGAGCCATCATCCATGCGAACCGGGATGGACACACTCAGGCTCATTTTAGGATGCTTTAAGCGTGCGATCGCATCTTCGGAAATCGAGACATGTTTCATCGCCGCGTGCAATCGGGTGCTAGCATCAGCTAATAATGAATCAGACATTCCATTGTTCCTCATAAGGGATTGAACTAAAATTAGAGAGAATTTCATCGCCAGACAAATCGCCCCCTGGGATTGGGATTGAACCAGGAAACTTAATCACCAGCACAGCTTGCTTGGCGATTCAAGTCTCTAATGTCCAGACTCCAGCGCCAGTTGAGTAATTTTGGGTTAGAATTAAGCAAAACTTATATATAGGCGCGATCGCGCTTATCAATAAACAAAACAACAGTTTAATCTCTCCTTGATCTAGAAAAGATTAAAGTCGGTGCGATTTGTCCTTACTACGATTATTTCACGGGACTTGATTAAATTGCCAATAACGTGTAGTTTTCGTTACTTTTTTAACATAAAGTTTACATTTCGCTTGTAGTTGCGCTTGTAGTTGCGCTTTAGCGCCGGTATAACGTTGAGGTTAGATCCTACATTGAAGTACTGATAGGCTCGCATCCCTTACTACAAACTCTAACCTTGCACAGTTAAATCATACAACTGTTAGATCCTACATTGAAGCGCTGAGTAGGCTCGCATCCCTTACTACAAACTACAAACTACAAACTAAACTTATCCCACTCTTTCCCGTAATCTTGAACAGGAAATCCAACCCAACACTGTCTCAACCACTCTCGCCCCCTTTCCTGCAAATACCAGTGAACACTACTTGTGTCCCAATCATAGGGAGATTCAACATAATTATGTTTCACCGGATTGTAGTGGATATAGTTTAAAGTAGCATAATAATGACGTTGCGAACGAATCGCGCGATCGCAGTAAGAATACCAAACTTTTCCCCTTAACTTATCTTCTAGATTCCACTGACGAGCCAGTCTACCATGAATCAGGCGAAAAATACCACTCACCCGCTTAAACTCAACGGTATTGACTAATACATGATAATGATTAGTTAAAATGACCCAGGCGAGGATTTCAATACCTGCGTCTAGGAAATTCTTAAATAATTGGTCTAAAAGTTCCTGACGACGAGAGATACTATTGATACGGGGTTTGTGTTCGTAGCAAGCCGCCGTTAGCAGGTAGAAAGGTTTATTTTGAAAAGGATGGGGCGGAGAATGAGGAGGAAAGCCTTGAAGTCTACGGTATTCAAGGATTTCAGCTTTTTGGATGGGAGTAAGGTAGCGATAGTTGTACATAAGTTTGTCCTTGCGCTTGTAGTTGCGCTTGTAGTTGCGCTTGTAGTTGCGCTTTAGCGCCAATATAACGTTGAGGTTAGTTCCTACGTTGACGCGCTGAGTAGGCTAAAGCCCTTACTACAAACTCTAACCTTGCACAGTTAAATTATACAACTGTTAGTTCCTACGTTGACGCGCTGATAGGCTCGCATCCCTTACTACAAACGACAAACTACAAACAGGACGACTAAACACTGGTGAATAGTCGCCCGGATAACTTTTTGGGGGGCTTTCAGGTGCGTTTAATCAGTGTTTTTTAGCCCTTCAATCATATCTTTCGCTTTTTCCAACACGTTCTTATCAGGCTGAGATTCTTCATACTTTTCCTTTTCCTCTTCGTAAAGTTTTTTTACCCCTTTTTTCGGATCTTTCGACAGTGCTTCTGTGGCTTCTTCGTAGGCTTCTTCTTTCTCTTGCTGTGACAATCCTAATTCAGTCTTTTCTGTTTTTGGTGGAGTCGTCAAGGGTGTATCAGAGTCAGCTAACGCGGCTTGATTGCTCAGGAGTAATAAACCCCCTAGATTGATTAAAGTAATTAAACTTAAAGCCCAAAGCATTTTGCCAATCCGTCGCTGAAAATTGATTAAAAATTGTAACATTGCCATCTCCTTTGAAGTGTAAAACCGAAATAGGCTTGAAATGCTAATCATAGCGGCTAATGATAACCTTAGCTTCTGCCCATGGATAGATATACTAATTTTATAATCGCCGCCAATCCTCAAGTTAAGCAATTATTACTGGCTAGGCTTGCTTGACTCGCTAAACCCATCTTACCCATTGAATTATTACTTATTATTTATGAATGTCTATTAATCCAGCCAAGAGCATTTTTTTTAACTCATGATTTAGCAGCTTATACCCCCTGGGATTGATATGTAACGTATCGTAAATGTACTGACTTTTAACCTGCTGATCCTCTACCAAAAGTGAATAGGCATCTAAAATTAAGACATTTTTGGCTTTTAGCGAGTAGAGGTAAGCATTGACATCCTCAACGGCTTTGGCGACATCAGGTGACCAAAACGGTTGACGAATCAGGGGAACCGGACCAATGGGGAAAATGGTGGTTAAAATAACGGTCGCATCCTGTTTGACTGCACGAGCGACAATCTTGTGGATATTAGTCTTACAGTTACTAATAATGGTGGATTTTTGCTTAGGGAATAGCGGGATTGTTTTCAAATCGTTAATCCCAACTTGCACAACGATAATATCGGGATGTAAGGGTAAAATATGTTGATCAAAACGTCCCCATACCTGAGTTGACGTTTGACTGCCAATGCCACGATTAATAAAAGAAACATTGTTAATATTGTCTGGCTCAACCCACATTGCTGCTCGCGAGTCACCAAAGAAGACAACGGTTACTGGAGAATCACTCGATGAACGATCAGCTAACGCATCCCCACTAAAAGTTTGTAGTCCGAGGGGATCGAGATTAGTTTTGTTCAGTTGTAGGTAGTACGATTTGGCTTGCGAGAAGAGGAAGATATTGACAACCAGTGACACAACTAATGCGACTAGAGACAAGAATAATGCCAACCGGAATAAACGTTTTCGTTTCTGCATTTTGTAAATGTATTTGTTTCGATTATGCGTCTATAAAACGCCATAATTTTAACTCGCTGGTGAAATTTACCTCAATAGGACTTCCGACTGGATGGATAATATAGCAACCGCCATAGCGGTTAGGGCGCATCATTTGGTAGAGACGTTGCATGCAACGTCTCTACAACAGTTCGGAAAGTCCTAATCAATGTGTCTACTGCTATAATTTCAGTCTGGTTTAACGATTAAGCTTAATTTAAATTAACAAATCAAGCTTAAGTGAGTGGGATTAAAATTAAGTGTATGACAGCTCATCAGAGGGTTGGATTGACTCGAAAGTCGTCAGAATCTCTTTAGGAATTCCCCGTGGGCGCATCGTAACCCCATCCACCCACACCCAGATTGCTTCAGCAATGACTAAGGGTTGCACTTCTGCCAATCGATGAATTTCATAGTGTCTAATTGCCCGGGTTCCTTTCATCTGCTGTAGCCAAGTGGTGATTTCTAGGGTATCATCTGCCATTGCTGGACGCAGGTAGTCAATCGCAATCCGACGCATGACAAACACACCTCCTAGATTTCGGCATTGTGCCAAGGAGTAACCCAGGAGTTGGGCGTGTTCCACGGCGGCTTGTTCAAGATAATTCTGGTAAACACCATTGTTGACATGTCCGAGGACATCAATTTCATAATGCCGCACCCGCAATTGCCTGGTATAGATTTGCATGGGCTTTCACTGTCGTCGAGGATTCTCAGGGTTGAGTATACGCGCTTTTGCGAGTCCCTAGCTAAGTTAGCATACTGAAAACTCTGGCACAGCCACGTCTATGACTGTCTTGATTTAGCCCAGATAGCGCCACCGAGTATTTCAATAGCGTGCTTGATCGTTTATTATAGAAATTAAGCTGTTCTATTTTTTCTCACCTTGCCATTAACCTGGAGGAATCATTAATAAACGAATTCTGAAGTGGGTAGCGGCAAAGTAGCTGAATGTCTAGAACACGACTAATCGTTTTCAGTCAGATTAGGCACAATCAAGAGACGGCTTGCCACTCTCGATTTTTGTTGCTGCATTGAGTGGTAAATTCCTCTAGGAAAACTACAAACTATTTGACTTTTTTGCCATTTAATGCTGATGTTATAATTTATTAATTTCCTAATCAATACGTAAATTTTTTTTAATTTTTTTTGCAGTTTAGCCCGACAAATCAGGAAAAACTACGCAGAGCTTTGCAGTCTAGTTGTGGGTAGATAAGCTAGTTAAGTGTTCAACTCTATGCATGGCAGATATAACCGACCCGCTTTTGCAACAGGGATGTTTCTAAAGTCAGAAAAAATCGTAACTTTGACTCTGGGATATGGGGAGGAAAACTGTCACTGCATTACCTTAGTACCGCACGATCTTGGACGTCAAACGTCAAAAACATTTTGCCATGACTCAGTTCACTGATTTGAATAGTCGGTTTTTCTGGCGTCCGCGTGTAAGCTGTCACGCATTTAAATTGGGAATGGGTAGCGAGCAAGATGCTCGCACTACAAGGATTTCGCAATTCTTGACATTATGGTTTAAATGCCGAACAGCTTACTACCCTGAATCCTTATGTTCAGTCCCTTTATCGTTATCGCTGACTGAAATAAGCCCAAGTTTCTCCACTCGGTAGAGTTTGTTTGTATGTTTCCCTTTTTCAATCGACTGTTAATCGATGGGTTGATTCATTGGTGTAATTTAGCTGGCTGGCTTTTGGATTCCAGCCCAATTCGCCCAGTGCTAATGTATGGCGGTGTCTTCGCTGTCATCGGGTTACTGGCTATAGGTTTAGTTGGCTTAAGACAAACTCAACGAAAAAGAAATGCTACCGCTTTTGCCAATTCGCCAGAACACTTGAGTCAAACAATACCAACCGACTTCGCCCCATTGTTTCAAGCGATTCCTCAGGCGGTAGTTGTTACGGATACAGACGGTTTTATCGTTAAGGTTAACTCAGCTTTTAATCAGCTTTTTGGGTATCAACCAGAAGCCTTAGTGGGACAACCCTTATCGCAGTTGTATGCGAATCCTGAAGAGTTTGATCCACAGACGATGAATCCGGATTCGGCGGATTTCAATCAGTCCAAACTGATAAACTATCAACGCCAAACGGGGGATAGTTTTAGCAGCGAAACCCTCAATAGTGTCGTTAACGATAGCGAAGGAAACGTTGTGGGAATTCTCTGGCTGATTCGTGATATTAGCGATCGCCAGCCGACTGAGGTGCGCTTACAACTGTTGGAACGGGCGATCGCAGCCAGTAGTAATGGTATCCTGATTACTGATCCAAATGTACCCGATAATCCGATTATTTTCGTCAATCCCGGCTTTGAGCGAATTACCGGTTATTCAGCTCAAGAGGTTTTGGGAAAAAACTGTCGCTTCTTACAAGGAGATAATCATCAACAACCTGGCTTAGATAAACTAAAAGCGGCACTGCAAAACGAACAAGACTGTCACATTGTCTTACAAAACCATCGCCAAGACGGTACACGCTTCTGGAATGAATTGTCCATTTCCCCCATCCGCGATCGCCATGGCAAACTCACCCACTATATTGGCATTCAAACTGATATTAGTGAACGTCGCCAAGCCGAACAAGAACGCGATCGCATCTTTGACCTGTCCGTTGATATGCTTTGTATTGCGGGGTTTGATGGCTATTTTAGACGCCTGAATCCCGCTTGGGAAAAAACCTTGGGGTGGAGTGAAGCTGAACTCTTAGCCCAACCCTATCTGGAATTGGTTCATCCCGATGATCGCGCCGCGACTCTGGCGGAAGCTGAACGACTGACAACGGGGAAAGATTCCATCGCCTTTGAAAATCGCTATCGCTGTTCCGATGGTTCCTATCGTTGGCTGTTGTGGAATGCGAAAGCCTTAGTTGAAGAAGGATTAATTTATTGTGTTGCTCATGACGTAACTCAACGCAAGCAAGCCGAAGCCGCCTTACGGGAGAGTGAAGCCCGCTTCCGGGCGATGGCAGATAGTGCGCCTGTACTGTTGTGGGTGGCTGGAACCGATGGACGTTGTACGTTTTTCAACCGCTCCTGGTTGAACTTTACTGGACGCCGTTTAGAGGATGAACTGGGCGAGGGATGGCTAGAGGCGGTACATCCAGCAGACAAGGAGAATTGCCGACAAACCTATACTCATGCCTTTAACCTTCGCCAAGCCTTTCGCCTGGAATACCGACTGCGACGCGCTGATGGGGAATACCGTTGGCTCTTAGATACAGGTGTACCTCGGTTTGGCACGGATGGTAGTTTTCTCGGTTATATCGGTTCTTGTATCGATATCACAGATGTAAAAGAAAGTCAAGCCGCCCTCGAATATTCCCAATCCCTGCTATCGGGGGTCTTAAATAGTTCCTTAGATGGGGTGATGGCATTTGAAGCGGTTCGCGATCGCCAAGGGACGATTATTGATTTTAAATGGCTGCTGATTAATCCTGCTGCTGAACGCATGGTGGGACGAACGAGTGAGGAACTGATGGGTCAGCAGTTACTCATGGAAATGCCGGGAAATCGCCAGGAAGGGCTGTTTGATTTCTATGTTCAGGTAACCGAAACGGGGATTCCGCTTGAGCGAGAATTTCATTACCACCACGAAGGAATTCAGGCTTGGTTTCAAATCGCCGCCGTCAAATTAGGGGACGGGTTTGCCGTTACCTTTGGTAATATCACCCATCGCAAACAAGCCGAGGAAGAACTATATCAGAAAAACTCAGAACTGCAAGCGATTTTTAACGCCCTTCCCGATTTGTATTTTCGCTTGAGCCAAGATGGAAGCATTCTCGACTATAAAGCCCCAAATTTGGGTGAATTATACGTCGAGCCAGAACAGTTTCTGGGAGAACCTGTATACAATGTTCTCCCTGCTGATGTGAGTGATAAAATTCAGGGGGCGATCGCGCAGGTAATTCAGAGCCAATCCCCAGTTAGTCTGGACTATTCCTTATCCTTAGAGACAGGGGAGCAAAATTATGAAGCCCGACTCGTGCCATTTTTGGACAATCAGATTATTGGGATTATCCGTAATATTACCGAGCGCAAACAGATTGAACAACAACAGCGCCAAGACGAAGCCGCGATTCGGGCTTTATATCGAGTGGCTGCTGCACCCAAACTCACGTTTGAGCAACGCCTACAAGGACTCTTGGCCTTGGGGCGGCGTCATTTTGGTCACGATGTCGGTATTGTGTCTCAGATTGAACAAGGGCGCTGTCTGGTGATTGCAGCTCAAGTTCCGCCTAAATCACCTCGACAGGTGCAGGCGGGAGATACCTTTGAATTAGGACAGACAATTTGCAGCGAAACGATTCACGCCAAGGAACCGATCGCGTTCGAGTCGGCTGAAGATACAGAATGGGCAAATCATCAAGCCTGTCTCACGTTTGGAATTAAATCCTATCTGGGTACGAGTGTCAAGGTAGCGGGAAACGTGTATGGGGCGCTGTGCTTTTTAAGTCTCCATCAACGTCCCACCCTCACCGCCAAAAATCGCTCGGCGTCTCCTCAACTGCTCAAACTCATGGCACAGTGGGTGGGTCATGAGATCGAACGTCAACAAGCCAGAACCTTATTAGAGCGGCAATTGCAACGGATGTTGCTGCTCAAACAAATTACCCAAGAAATTCGCCAAAGCTTAGACAGTAAGCATATTTTTCAGACGGCGGCGACGCAAGTGGGTCAGGTTTTCGGTGTAAATCGTTGTCTGATTCATACTTACCTGGACGTGCCAAGTCCGCAAATTCCGTTGGTGGCTGAGTATCTAGAACCCGGTTACGAGTCAACCCGAGAGCAAACGATTCCAGTTTTAGGCAATCCTCACGCCCAAGCGGTGCTGGCGCAAGACCAAGCGGTGAGTTCCGAGAATGTTTATACTGATCCACAACTAGAGGGGGGGAATCAGCTTTGCCGTCAGATTGGTCTTAAATCCATGCTTTCGGTGCGTACTTCGTATCAGGAGCAGACCAATGGTATTATTTGCCTGCATCAATGCGATCGCTTCCGTCAGTGGAGTAATGATGAAATTGAACTGTTAGAAGCGGTGGCGGCGCAAGTTGGGATTGCTTTAGCTCAAGCTCAACTCTTAGAACAGGAAAAGCAACGGCGGGAAGAACTGACACTCAAGAACCTCGCCCTACATAAAGCGAAACGGGAAGCCGAAGTCGCTAATCGGGCAAAAAGTGAGTTTCTGGCAATGATGAGCCATGAAATCCGCACGCCGATGAATGCGGTGATTGGTATGGCTGGGTTGTTGTTGGATACGGAATTGACGCCGCAACAGCAAGACTTTGCCAATACGATTAGTAGTAGTGGTGAAGCGTTACTGACGATTATTAATGATATTCTGGACTTCTCGAAAATAGAATCCGGCAAATTGGAGTTAGAGGAACACCCCTTTGATGTGCATGTTTGTATTGAGGAAGCGTTAGATTTAGTTGCCTCTCAAACGGCGGCGAAGGGATTGGAACTCGCTTATTTAATTGAACCCCAAACACCGACCAATGTGGTGGGTGATATTACCCGCCTGCGACAGATTCTGGTGAATTTGCTGAGTAATGCGGTGAAGTTTACTGAACAGGGGGAAGTGGTGGTATCGGTGATGAGTCGAGCGTTGTCTGGGGAAGTATCCGGTGTAGGGGCGGGTTTGACCGATAACATTTTGCCACAAACCGATAAGTTGACTAAACCCGCCCTTGGGGAAGCCCCTAGACAGGAGATTAAAGCGTATCCAAGTCGGATTGACAACCAAGAAACCTACGAACTGCAATTTACGGTCAGAGATACGGGAATTGGGATTCCGCGCGATCGCATGAATCGGTTGTTTAAACCGTTCTCTCAGGTGGATGCGTCGATGACGCGCAATTATGGTGGGACAGGATTGGGTTTAGCGATTAGTAAGCGCTTGAGTGAACGGATGGGCGGGCGCTTGTGGGCAGAAAGTGAGGTAGGGAAAGGTTCGACGTTTTATTTCACGATTGTAGTGAAATCAGACCCCAATTCGGTCACGGCGGAGTTGGATACACCCCAACCGGAGTTACGAGGAAAACGGTTACTGGTAGTGGATGATAATGCGACGAATCGGCAGATTATCACCCTACAGGCGCAGTCGTGGGGAATGGAGGTGAAAACAGCCGCATCAGGAGAGCAAGCGCTGAATTGGTTAGCCGATTCGGAACCTTTTGATCTGGCGGTTTTGGATTGGCAAATGCCAGAAATGGATGGTTTGACCTTAGCGTTACAAATCCAGGTGTTACCGAATAATGAACAACTCCCCTTGGTCATGCTCAGTTCTGTGGGTCGGCAAACCCCATATCAACCCGATGATATGCCCAAGTTTGCGGCATTTCTGACCAAGCCGATTAAGCAATCCCAGCTTTATAATATTTTTGTGGCAATTTTAGGACGTAGGCGGATTTCGGTGCGTCCGGGCGATCGCTCATCGGGACGGCTTGAGGCTGAGTTTGCCCAGAGGTTACCGTTAAGCATTCTGCTAGTTGAAGATGTGGCGGTCAATCAAAAGGTGGCTCGCCAGATGTTGCAGCGCTTAGGATATCGCGCAGATGTGGCGAACAATGGACAAGAGGCGCTGGAATCCCTGCGTCGTAAGTCCTATCAGATTGTTTTCATGGATGTGCAGATGCCAGAAATGGACGGATTGGAGGCAACTCGCCGCATCCGGGCTGAATGGTCGTCAGCTTGCCAACCCTGGATTATTGCCATGACGGCTCATGCGATGCAGGGCGATCGAGAACAATGTTTGCAAGTAGGCATGAATGACTATATCAGTAAACCGATTCGACCGGAAGCCCTGGTTCAAGCCTTAACCACTTATGCTCAAGTGCTGGATCAAGAAGGCAGAGATAGCATAACGGATTATTCAGAGGACGTATCTGTGCCAGAAATAACCTCAGACTCCAGTGTCACCCCTGCTTTGGATCGGCAAGTGCTGCAAGATTTAAGAGAAATTGCCGGAGACGATTATGAGGGGTTAATCGCGGAAGTGATTGACAGTTATCTGGAAGACTCCCCACCTAGGGTACAAGCGATTCGGAATGCGATCGCTCATGATGATGCTAATGCTCTGCACCAATCTGCCCATGCATTGAAATCATCAAGTCTGACGATTGGTGCAACGGGTTTGGCGCAACTGTGTGCTGAGTTAGAAGCGTTGGGGGAAACGGGAAACCTAGAGCATGCTTCCACCCTGATTTCCCGGTTTGATGCGGAGTATGAGCGAGTTGTCACTGCGTTGCAACAAGAGCATCCGAGGAAACTATGATGAATCAGTCTGACTTTCACCGTGACCCTCCCCTGATTTTGATTGTGGATGATGAAAAGACCCTACGCCTAGTGCTGCGTCGGGCGATGGAACAGGAGGGGTATCAGGTGTCAGAAGTGGGGGATGGGCATCAATGTCTGGCGTTTTGCACCGAACAGTTACCCGATATTATTTTGTTGGATGGGGTGATGCCTGTGATGGATGGGTTTACCTGTTGCGCTCAGTTACAAGAACGATTTGGTCAGAAATGCCCACCTGTTTTGATGATTACAGGACTTAATAATCAGGAATCGGTAGACCGAGCGTTCGAGGCGGGCGCTACGGACTATATCACGAAACCAATTCATTGGGCGGTGCTGCGGCAACGGGTGCGTCGGTTACTGCATACCCATTGGGTGATGGCGGAGTTACACTGCAAAATTGAGCAAGAACGGGTGCTGAAGGCGAAGTTAGAGGAAATGAATCAGGAGTTGCAACGGTTGGTTGATTTGGATGGGTTGACTCAGATTGCCAATCGTCGAGCGTTTGATCAGGCGTTGCAGCAGGAGTGGAAACGATTGGCGCGGGAACAATCACCTCTGTCGTTAATTTTGTGTGATATTGATTTTTTTAAGGCATATAACGATACCTATGGACATCAAGCGGGAGATGAGTGTCTTAAACAAGTTGCTGATATTTTGCGTAAAGCGGCAAAGCGTCCAGCGGATGTGGTAGCTCGGTATGGGGGGGAGGAATTTGTGGTGATTTTACCGAATACCTCCCTCAGAGGTGCGATGCAGGTGGCAGAATCGATTCGCTCGAAACTGAAGTCGCGGGCGATTGTGCATGAGGGGTCTGGGGTGAGTAAGTTTGTCACCTTAAGTTGTGGTGTAGCTGGAGTAATTCCGCCGCCAAAAACGACTCCAGAGCGGCTAATTGCGGAGGCAGATCAAGCGCTGTATAAAGCTAAGGTAGAAGGGCGCGATCGCGTGGTGGGAAATTTGGTTGAGGTTTGATTGTTATTTGTCATTTGTCATTTGTCATATTTGTATTCCATAAACGTCAAAAGCGCTGTATTTTCTGGTTCCCCCCGTGCAACAAAATACAATTGATTTTACTCCCTTTCCAGAACTTATAATGTCAAAATACCCTTTCGTTTCTTTACGATTAGTTCGATACTATCTAACCACTGAGAACCGATTAAAATATCAGGGAGTCCTTCTCCAACGTGAACGGGAATGGTAAACTCTTGGTTATCGATCATTACCGTTCCTGCATAGAGGTCAAAAAGCTCATTACCTCGCGCCGTTGTCATGTCGATTTCATAGGCGATCGCAGACCACTGTAACGCCTCGATATCCTGAGCGTTAAGTGCTAGCCAACCTGTGGTAAAACCCGTATCTAGAAGTGCTTCAACGGCAAAACGTTCGCCATTTGCGGCTATCAGTTCAATCTCAAAGAACAACTCCCCATTTTCACCAAACCTGCCTACAATCATATCGTGCCGCAAGTTCCGGTTTCATTCAGTCGAAAGATTGTTAGCTTAACATCAGTATTGACATAACGTTCTTGTCCTTTTTGAAGCACTCCGTCTAGTTTTGGGTCAATTAAATAGTCGCCGCTATCGGGTTCTATGGCAATGAACCAATTGTAGTATTGTTCAATCAGTTCCGGGCGAAGTCGTTCAAAAATAACTCGGCAACGCTTGCCCAGTTCAATGCGTTTCGCTCTGCGTCTGGCTAATTCTTCTGGCGGGATGGTATATTCTGGGAATATCCGTCCCCGTCTTGCTTGGCGCTTCTGTGGTAAGGATGTCATGTTGAGTTCGAGAATGTTACATTAGGGATTGTGGTAATGGTATTTTATCTAACATGCCGCTCCCTGATACTCAATCTAGGTTAACTATCCCCCTTTTGCTAGGAACCCGGTAGAAAGCTCTAGGACTCCAGGGTTCCGAGCCAGTAGTGGCATGGTACGCTTACTTTGATGGATAACGCTTGCATTCAGAAACCGTAGGGGCGCAAAGCCTTGCGCCCGATTTAACTGTAAAATCTATTCCACCATTTTAGCTGTGTCACACCGCCATCGTGGGTTAGGCGGGTACTTGATCAGGAAAATAACCTTTAATAACATGTCCGCCCTAACCCACTAATAACGAAACTTATAGCATCTTAAGATTTACTTTATAAATCACCCGTCAAAAGCTAGATAGCATTTGATGAGATACTCCCTTCCAGTCTTGGGCTATTGAAATCAGGAACCAGAAAATGCTAGAAAGGACAATAAGGTATACAAGGTAGCCTGAAGGGGATGTTGAACGAAGTAAGCAAGGTAGACGCGATTCTCAACGCCTGGTTTGACTACATCGCTTTGGACGATTACAGTAGCGCCAGAATCAAAGTAGCCAATCAGGATACCGTAAAACAGCGGGGTATAAAGCTAGTAGGTGATCATGTATTAATTGAGACAGATATCTTTTCAGAACTGCAACAAAAGGTTGCCAAGAGACCAAAAGATCAACAGGAAGCTGTTTGGGTCTTGTCGTTTCCCCAAATTTTGGATGTAGAAAACAAAACATCTTATTTTTGTCCTCTGTTTAGCTTGGATATTACATCCATACTTAAAGGAGAGTACCGAGAAGATGGATGGAATCTAGATAACCTGACACTCACGGAAGCAGGATATAACTTAGCCACATTCCTAAAACTGGATGATGAACAGCAAGAGCAATTAATCACCCAAGATGGACTGCGACGCTTTCTCGAAACAACGTTTGAGCTAACATTTGATAGTTATCAGGAGTGGATGGAGCGGGTTGTTATACCTCGTCGTTCTGGTAAACAAATTAAGGGACAGCCATATTTGTTTGAGTTTACCGGAGGCAGATTTACTGGCAAGCTCCGGAAAGATTTAAAAGATATTAAGTCACGATCAAAATATTGGTTGAAACAAGGACATCCAGCTCGCGAATATCTATTCGGTACACCACAAGATCATCAAGATGAGATTACCTATATGGGAGCTTTCCCAACCCATGCACCAACTAACTCGCAATTAACAGCAATAAAACATGCCCAAACAGAACCTGTAACGGCAGTCCAGGGTCCTCCCGGCTCTGGGAAAACTACTCTAATCCTTCATCTGATTGCTCAACAGGTAGTACAACGTGCAATTAGCCTGGTTGAGAATGATGAGGATATTAATAATTTGACCGTTGTTAGCAGCACTAATAATAAAGCAGTTGAAAACGTAATTGAGAAACTGAATGAATCTTTGAACAACCGTATTTTCTATCTTAAAGGAGGAAGCACACCTAACATTAAATCTGCGGGAGGAGCGATCGAAAAGTTAAACGCTGCAATCGATTACTTGCAAAAAACTAGTTTCAATGCAAATCATAGTACTAAGATAAAACAGCAAATAAAATCTATTAAAGATGAACTGAGGCAGCAAGAATTGGCTCATTTAGAATTACGTTGCCAAAGATCATTCGCCGAACAAAATATGCCTCGTTTCAAACGAAAATACCAAGCAATTATAGAACAATTAGATGGAGATAAAAAGGCTAAAATTAATTTTCAGATACGAGTTGAATACTTGGCAGAATATGAACAATTTCCCACAGAAGCTTATCGACAAATTAAGTTGCACTTTGATACGGCTGAGTTACAGTTACCCGCAGGAAATTTGCCTTGGTGGATTCGTTTATGGCGGTGGCTGATTGGCAAAACAGAACAAAATATTTTGGCTAATACGAGGTCAGCTTGTCATTCCGCAATCCAAAGCACATTTAGTACCTCCTTTCCTGTGGAAGCCCCCAAAAATCGCAGTGATTTGGTAAGACAGGCGCAGTTGGTTAGAGAACGACTAGATAAAGCAGATGAGCTAAAAAGCGTACAAGAAAAATTACAAGAAATTTCTGAAATTCTAATCAGTCGAGAGCGAGAAAGATATGAGATCGGCTCAGAACTGAGTGATTTGGAACGGAGGTTAGAAACTGAACTGGAAGATTTTTACGCTTCATTTCATGAAAATTTTCATAACAAGCACCAAGAGTTATTTAAACTATCGCTGCTGTTTCTTGATCAGCAAGCTCTCCTTTATAAAGAACGTGTGAAATCTACTTTAGAACTGTATGTAAATATGCTTTCTGGAAATTGGAAAGATAAATATAAAATGGAAGAAAATTTAGATGATAATATTAAATATTCGAGCTTAATTTTTCCAGTGATTACTAGTACATTACTTTCAATACGAAATATGTTGCCGTGGGTAGAGGAATGTGTTGACCGCACAATTATAGATGAAGCCGGAATGATTCCACTGCATCAGACCTTTCCTCTGTTAGTGCGATCGCGCAAAGCTATTATTGTTGGAGATCCTTTCCAAATAGAGCCTGTAATCTCTTTGAGTGAGCAGAGACGTGATAACTACTTTCACACAGCGTTTCTTGACAAAGGATTAACTAAAATTGATTACCATTGTTATAGTCCAGAAGAATATAGTGCAACTTCTTATCATCGCGCCGCAGGAGCAAGAGGAGAAAACAACGATAAGGGCAAAGGAATTTGTTTGATTGAGCATTACCGCTGTCAACCTAGCATTATTCAATATTGCAATAAAATTGCTAACTATGGATTAGAAGTTAAAACAGCACCCGTTACTTCACTGCTAGAATCAAATTTGATTGCTTATCATGTTGAGGGAAATATTAAAGGTAATGTTAATCAGGAAGAAGTTACTGCAATAGGTGACTTAATCCAGCATTTATATAATCAAGGCTACTCACTAAAAGATATTGGTGTGATTTCAGCGTTTCGCGCTCAAGCTGATGCGTTAAGGGACGGTTTGCGTCGAAATTTGCCTGATTTAGATAAAAAATCTATTGGCACGATTCATGCTTTTCAAGGGTCTGAGAAAAAGGTAATTATCCTCTCAACAAAGGTGTGCCGACCGCAAGATAACGTTGCTTGGATTAATCGGCGTCCCAACCTTCTGAATGTTGCCGTATCGAGAGCTAAAGAACTGTTTATTCTAGTGGGTAATCTTTACAGACTAGAGAAAGCTGGAAATTATACTCGTCAACTCGTTGAACATATTCGAGACCAGGGAAATATTTTAGAGTATAAATCTGAGGTTGAAATTCCTAAGCAACAGCCGGGATCTGTGCTGATTTATAATTGTGATCATTTAAATATTTTGAAAGAAGCAATTGAGCAAGCTGAACAGGAACTGGTGATTGTTACGCCTTGGATTAGAGGAGAAGAACCGAAATATTTTGTTAATGATGTTGTTTCAGCTTTGGAAAGAGGAGTGAAGGTGACACTAGTTTATGGTCACAAAACTAGCGAGGAAAATGAACATGATAATAATGATGTTTACGCCGAGAAAAACCTGAAAGAATTATTTGATCATTATCCAGGTTCAGATTTAATTCGATTAGGGGAAGCAATACATATAGAAAGTAAAGGAACCAATGAAAAGATCTTGATTTGCGACACAAAATTTGCTGTTTTCGGAAGTTGGAATTGGCTTTCTCATCCTTACAGAAGCCAGTGTATTAGGAGGTCACTAATAAATCCCAAGGTTCAAATTCGCCGAGAGACGAGCATAAAAATTTCAGACTTATCCTCTATCGCAGATGTAAAAGAAAGAATTTATAGTCTCAGAACTCAATAATCAGAAAAATTTACCCAGAAGAAAAAATAACTCGAAAACCAAATTCCTTGTTGAGGATATTCGGATTTTCAGAAAAGCGAGATGCACAACGACAGAAATGAGGAGAGTAATCCCAGGAACCACCCCGCAATTTTCTATATTCTGAATTGCCATCAGTTATCCACGCATTACCATCCAATGGTGCGCTTTGATAGTTCTGGTGGTCATAGTCAGCACACCACTCCCAGACATTACCATGCATGTCACAGAGTCCGAAGCTGTTAGCTGGAAAACAAGCAACCTCGGTAGTTCGTTGGTGATAAACTCCACAAGGTTCATTACCATAAGTTCCTTTGCCCAAAATTCCCTCAATTTCTCGGTTTTGTCCACAATAGTTGGCTAGATCAGTTGTAACTGTTTTACCAAAATGGAATGGGGTTGATGTTCTGGCGCGGCAGGCATATTCCCATTCAGCTTCACTTGGTAATCGGTATTCTCTTCCCGTTTCTCTCGACAGTCGCTGACAAAACTCTAGTGCATGATACCAGGACACTCGTTCAACAGGTAAGTTATCCCCCTTAAAACAGGATGGGTCAGGGTTGAGTTCGCGTTTGATTTTCGCAAGGAACGCGATCGCTCTCCACTGCGCCTGAGTAATAGGATACTTACCCATAAAGAAAGGTTTGACAGTGACTAGATGTTGAGGACGTTCATCTTCCTGGGATGCTTCCTCTGCTTTAGGTGATCCCATCGTAAATTTACCACCTGGGATGGAAACCATTTCTAGCTCAACTACACCGCCTAAACTTTCTATGAAGTACTGTGCCTTTTTAGAGCAACGGTTAGCCACTTTCCCCATGGCATCTACTGTTACTACTTCAAACTTTAAGGTTGAGAGGGTGGGGATAGGCGACAGATGCGCGGTTTGCGAGCTTTGAGTTTGAGTTCCAAAATTCGGGTCTTGTTCAGCTAGCAAAGCACGGAGGCGACTAAGTTCGCTCTCCCAATTACTCGAGTCAGTACAGTCAAGGTGGACGCGGTAATCGATACGTAAAGGTAGATCACAGGGTTTTAAAAGTAGTGGAATCAGGCGATCGTGTTGCTCGGCTACGCTCAAGTACGAGACCAAATTCTCGCTTAACTTAAACCACTTGTCCTTTTTGTAATTGGGGGTGAAAACCAACACAGTGTAGTGACTTTTGGTGACAGCACGCTCGAACTCATTGACCTTCGTTGCCCCAGGACGGAAGTCTTGAGTAGTAATAACTCGCTTAGATGGCAAGCCCAGCTTAGGTAATAGGTGTTTTTCAACCCAAGTGCGGTCAGTAGTAGTGTAGGAAATGAACAGATCATACTGGTAATCATTCTGACCGATCATGCTGTTCAATGGCAATGGTGTATCTGTATCTAATCCTCAGCTCAATTTAGGTATTGAGCGGATGAATTAACTATAAATCTATTATTGTCAGTCCCATCGGTCATGTCTAGCTAAATAGGAGACCCTTCATGTCGGGAATGGAAAATGCATACGCACTAGTGGTCGGTATTGCCAACTACCAAAACCTTACACAACTCCCATCAACTGTCTTAAAGGATGCGCGGGATATCTACAACTTGCTTATTGACCCCCTACACTGCGGGTACTCTCCAGACAACGTACAATTACTGCTAGATGAGCAGGCTACTAAAGCAGCTATTAGCCAAGCACTGGCTCACCTTACTCAAACTAGTAATCAGGACTCCACAGTATTCTTGTACATTTCTAGCCACGGTGGACGAATTGAGTGTGGTTCCCATACTGGTGAGTACCTGTTACCTGTTGAGACAGACCCAACATCAGAGGCATCAATAGCTCAAACAGCAATTTCTGGCATTCAGCTTACTGAAGCTTTAAGGGCTATTCCCGCCAGAAAGATTGTAGTGATCTTTGATTGCTGTCACTCAGGTGGTATTGGTCAGCCCAAAAAATTTGGTCTAGTCATTAAAGCTGGCTTGCCAGAAAGCTACTATGATGTATTGCAGCAAGGACAGGGACGAGTAATTCTAGCATCTTCCCGTGACACAGAATTTTCCTATGTGTTACCTGGTGCAGCTAACAGTCTTTTTACCCAGCACTTACTAGCAGGTTTACAAGGCGGTATCCCAAGCAATGACGGTCTTATCCGGATTTTTGATCTGTTTGAGTATCTTCAACCCAAAGTTACTGCTGACAACGCCAACCAACACCCCATTTTCAAGGCAGAACTAGAAGAGAATATCCCAATTGCTCTTTATTTAGGTGGTCAAAAAGGTATTGTCCCCATAGTGGAAGAGAATTTTCGATATGATGCCTACATCAGTTATGTAGATCAAGAGCCTGATACTACCTGGGTGTGGGACACACTACTACCGCGATTAGAAAAAGTCGATTTGCGCCTCGCTGTTTCTGGCGATGTTGAAACCCCTGGCGTAGCCCGTGTAGTTAATATAGAGCGCGGCATTACTCAGTCCAAACGTACTATTATCGTACTCTCGGAAGCCTATCTGACAGATAACATGGCAGAGTTTGAGAACATCCTGGCGCAAACAATGGGTATTCAGGAAGGTACATACCGCCTACTACCTGTTAAAATCTCGCCAATCGAGCAAAATCAGTTACCCACGCGGCTGAGTATGCTGACTACATTAGATCTTGTCCATCCTCGCCGTGCTGAGCGTGAGTTTGATCGCTTAGTCAACGCGCTGCGAGGATCGTTGCCTCAGTGATAAGCCGTTGAATTGGCTAACTTGAGTTAATTTCCCCTATCTGTTTTGAACTGAAGTTCCCCCCATACAGATGTACTGCACCCAGGCTAAAGCCTTATTCCGTGGTGGTTTTAGCGCTCAACCCCCTCAAAAATTGTACCCATGTAGCCCTTGCCAAAATACCGCGATACGTTCCTTTGGAACAGGCTCCGCCAACGCGGTATTTTGGCAATATGACAAGAGATCGGTTGAAACCCACGCTACATCAAGGTTTCAGCGATTGTACCCATGTGCGGCGGCTAAAAAATCGCGGAAAGCCGCACGGTGAGGCAGTTTTGATTTTTTGGTTGGGGGAACTTCAGTTTGAATGCCACTCCGTATCAATCCCAATCACACTTACAATTGTTCTGGATCAATACCCTTAGCTCGTAGTTTTTCCATCAAGGCTTGAATTAAGGGCGACCCGAGTAAATTAGATAAACACCGTTGTTAATTGGTGCAAGCGGGTCGCCCCTATAGGAGAACTAACGCGGGTTGGCAATACCCGATAAGAATTACTATGTCCACGGAATATCACGTCAAACTTATTCAAAAAAGAAATACTCAAACCCTAACCATTCCCCTGCCTTCTGATTGCCCCATGGATGACGCACGCCAACAAGCCTATCTAACCCTGATGAATACCCTATTAACCTGTCCCAATGGTGAGGAAGGACAGATTAGATTGTGCAGGATAACGCTGAGTTAGCCGATGCGGGGTTGCGGGAAACCATAGTACGGGTGGCACGTGGGCACACAGAGAAGATGAAAACGTCCTCCAGACCGTCCATGTTCGGTCTCTACACCTTCTCTATCAGCGTTGGCGAGGATAGCGATCGCTCAATTTATCAATCGCGCCAGATCCAAGTTCATAAGCGTCTTTGATGCACTCAGTCAAGATAGCATTCAGGTCAAATCCACCGAAAAACTGACTCTGTTCAACCAAACTATACCGCCCATCCTGGAACTGATAGATTTTAATCTTTTGTTGGCGAATAATCCAAAGTTCCCTAACTCGATAAGGCAAATAATCATTAACACTGGTGAATGAGGTAACATCGCACTCAATTGCCAAATCCGGTGGCGGATCACTACTCCAATCAATCCGACGTTTTCCCACCACAGGTAACTCACCAATATAGAAAAAATGATCCGGGATAACACCACTATGATTGGGTAAATCCATGGTGGTTTCGTGGTAAGAGTCGAACCTGAGTCCCTGATGGCGTAGCAACACCTTGACCATTTCCACGATAATGTCCAGTTGCTTACCCTGTTCAGGCAAAGGAACCATTAGTAGTAGTTCTCCATGGCGGTACTTGACACGAGGGGAAGTGCGTTAGCGTAGCGGCTGCGAAGCAGCTTCGCCTAAATGTTCCAGCAATACTTGATAATCCTGCCAGGTTCCAGGAACTCTCACCACTGCTCCGGCTGGCAACTCGATGGTATTGGGTTTGACGATTACATTAATCATCGCTAGCCTTCTTGCTCAGCTAATCACTATTATCGCCGAGAATAAAGATTTGGACTAATACCAAATCCGGGGAACGCTATCCCCGTTATAACCCAGTCCGCGCAGGCGGACTACCCTTCGGGAAGGCTTCGCCTATGTTTGTGTAGCAGCGATTTCAATCGCCTCCTCTTGCTTCTCGCCTAAAACAGACAAAAAATAGGGATGATATTCACCATCCCTACTCAATGAATCAATTAAACTATCCGAAATTACAGCACA
Source organism: Coleofasciculus sp. D1-CHI-01 (assembly GCF_040218875.1). NCBI lineage: Bacteria > Bacillati > Cyanobacteriota > Cyanophyceae > Coleofasciculales > Coleofasciculaceae > Coleofasciculus > Coleofasciculus sp. D1-CHI-01. The sequence continues at coordinate 24,124 of NZ_JAVJQP010000092.1, read as the reverse complement.
GGAACGTACTGCTCCTTCTCCGGAACATGAGTATATTCCGTCACAATCTGACGAAACTCCTCGCCGTCAATGGTTTCCCTCTCAATCAACAGATCCACCAAGCGGTCAATTACAACGCGATTGTCGCGCATAATCCGCTTAGCATCGTCGTGACAATGTTCCACAATCCGGCGCACTTGTTCATCAATGCGAGACGCGACTTCTTCGGAATACTCCGCCCGATTCGTCAAGCCGCCACCGAGGAATACTTCTCCCTGTTGACTTTCCAGAGACAAAGGACCTAAATCGGACATGCCGAAACGAGTCACCATTTGTCGCGCCATTCCCGTCACCTGCTGTAAATCGCCACCGGCACCTGTGGTAACTTCAGAATGACCAAAAATCTCTTCTTCGGCAGCACGACCGCCTAATGCCCCAGTAATCCGGGCTTTAAGCTGCGCCCGTGTAATTAAGCCTTGCTCTTCACTGGGCGTAAACCAGGTTAATCCTTGCGCTTGACCCCGAGGAATTAAGGTCACTTTCTGCACTGGATCATGATCCTTTAGCACCGTCCCCACGATCGCATGACCGACTTCATGATAGGCAATTAACCGCTTACTCTTACTATCCACCAACGGTGTGCCTTCCATACCCGCTACCACCCGGTCAACAGCGTCGTTGATTTCCAGCATGGTAATCGCCTCTTTACGACGACGGGCTGTCAGAATTGCCGCTTCATTCAACAAGTTGGCTAAATCTGCCCCAGTAAATCCAGGAGTGCGCCGCGCGATCGCTTCAATGGAAATTTCCGTTGCCAGTTTCTTATTCCGCGCATGGACTTCCAGAATACCAATCCGTCCTTTCAAATCCGGCGCATCGACAATCACCTGACGGTCAAACCGTCCGGGACGCAATAAGGCGGAGTCTAACACATCAGGGCGGTTGGTGGCAGCAATAATGATAATTCCGGTATTGCCTTCAAACCCATCCATCTCCGTCAGCAACTGGTTCAACGTTTGCTCACGTTCATCATTACCGCCGCCGATACCAGCACCCCGTTGTCGTCCTACGGCGTCAATCTCATCGATAAAGATCAGACAAGGGGCATTTTCCTTGGCTTTCTTGAACAAGTCACGGACACGGGATGCACCCACACCGACAAACATTTCCACGAATTCACTACCAGAGATACTAAAGAAAGGAACTCCAGCTTCACCCGCGATCGCCTTTGCCAATAATGTTTTACCTGTTCCCGGAGGTCCAACTAACAGCACCCCTTTCGGAATCCGTGCGCCAACTGCTGTAAACCGTTCCGGCTGCTTCAGGAATGTCACCACTTCCTGTAATTCTTCCTTGGCTTCCTGAATTCCCGCCACATCATCGAAAAGAATTCCCGTTTTCGCTTCCATCTGGAACCGGGCGCGAGACTTACCAAAGTTCATCGCTTGACCGGGACCTCCGCCCATATTACTGGAACGACGGAAGAGGAAAAATAACCCACCAATTAATAAAATCGGAAAAATTAAATTCCCTAAGATTCCCCAAACAGCCCCATCTTGACGTGCTGGATGGGTATCTAAAGCAATATCAGCCTCTCTCAGCTTAGTGATTAGCTCAGGAGAATTAGCAGGCAAATCGACGCGCCAGCGATTCGTTTTATTCAGCTCCGGGTCAGTCGCTTCTACAATTGCCGTTTGACCCCCATCATAGAGGTCAACACTCGTGACTCTCCCTTTCTCAACGTATTCTAAAAAGCGACCATAATTCATCCGGGTGCTGGCGGTATTTTGACTTAAATCACCAGCAGCCGGAGAAAACGCTCCCTGCCATAGGAAAAACCCAATGACAAGAGCGGGTATTGTCCAAAGTAGGAGAATTCTCCAGGAAAATTTCATTGCTTATGCCTCTAGATATTTGTTTTCTGGTTTGGCTTTTGCTCTTAAAGAGCCTCTTGTTTAGCACAAAGTCCAGCTTAAACGGTGGTTTGAATAGGAAACTTTACTTCTGCTTAATCAAATTTAACGTAATTCTCAGGATTTGGGCAACTGTCTTATAGTCATTCGTCATTTGTTAGGGAACAGGGAACAGGAAACAGACCAAGAACGCGCCTACACTGGAGGATTCAATCCTCAACCTGTAGACGCGCTAATCTAAGCTAGACAAAAAACGTTTGGCGTTTAGCGACCAAGGGAGCCGTATTAGTAGGTTTCAACGTGCCAGCGATGGGCTTTCTTCATAGATTTCTGGAAATCAGCCCAGTTTATCCCTTGCCGTTCAGCAGCAGCCGAAAGTGCCTCATCAATGCCATCTTCCATTCCCTTGAGTCCGCAAATGTAGGTGTGGGTATTATCCTTCTGCATTAACTCAAACAGTTCATCGGCATGTTCATCCACCCGATGCTGGATATACATCTTGCCACCCTCTTTGTTCTTCTGTTCACGGCTGATGGCGTAGGTGAGACGGAAATTATCGGGAAACTCTTGCTGGAGTTTTTCCAATTCCTCTTTGTACAGAATGTTTGCCGTATAGGGGATACCAAAAATCAGCCACGAAAACCCTTTGAAGTTGTAGTCTTCGTGCTTTTCTTTCAACATCCGCCACAGGTAAGCCCGGAAGGGAGCAATTCCTGTACCTGTTGCCATCATCAGGATGGTAGCATCTGGATCTTCGGGAAGTAACATTTCTTTCCCAACGGGTCCGGTGATCTTGACATCATCGGTGCCAACTGGCAGATTGCACAAGTAGCTTGAGCAGACGCCATAGACGGTTTCCCCGGTTTCTGGGTGCTTGTACTCCAGTTGTCTAACACAAAGGGAAACTGTCTTATCATCCTGGTGATCACCATGACGAGTGGAGGCAATGGAGTAGAGTCTGAGTTTATGCGGTTTATCCCTTTCGTCTTTCCCCGGTGGGATAATGCCGATACTCTGACCTTCCAAGTACCACATATCCCCGTCAGAGATGTCAAAGGTGACGTGGCGAACTGTCCCTGATCCCCCTTCTGCAACCAGTTCGTAGTTTTCAATACATTTGCCTAGATAGGGTTTTTTGGGCTTGTACAGATTGACAGGAACACCCTCTTTTGATGATTTTTTATGAACGATAGTTTCCGGCGACGGCGCTGCATCGGCTTCAGTCGCTTTGCCATTCATTCCATTCTTGGCATTCATCACACCATCAAGAGGTTGAATGCTGACGATTTTGCCACCCATGCGGGTGATTCGTTGCATCTCTTGATTCATTCGACTGTATGGCACTGTAACATACGTATTACCACTACTACGAATGGGATAATCCATTTTGTCGGTTTCGGTGTTCTGACTTAGACCTGTCACTTCGTAAAGAAACAGGCGATTCTTGGCTGTGGTGTTACTAGACATTGCGTTATTTCTCTCTAAACCAATCGATTACGATATATTGCTCAGTACAACATTTCATCAATTCGCGACGAATGAAGCAACCTCCCAATCAGGGTTTCAGTCGCTTCATCCCGTAGAGTTGATGGCAGGTCGTTGACCTTGATACCTGGCTGTGGACTCCCGTTATAGCGCTACGCATACATGTTAGGACAAAAGAAAAAAAATTAAATCGCTCAATCCCTTGTCAGGTAAGTGTTTTTCTTCACTATTGCCCATTGCCTATTGCAAGAAAGCCTAGCGCGTAGCGCTATATTCCCCCGTTAGCTAATCCGGCAATAGATTTCCCACCTTGTAATTTTTATTCAGTGTGGGATGAATTCCCAGTAATGCCAATCCGAGTGGCATTGCATCCAATCGCTGTTTGGGCAACAGACTCGGCTTCTAGCCCACACGCTCACGACAAAGCGGAGTGTGTACAGTCGTTAACTCGGCTCAACTGGGTGGGGAATGAAGTAGGTTCAATGTATACTCTAGAATACGTCTAATTGATTGAGTTGGCAAAGTTCCGACTCTTAGGACTCCTGTAGGCATCTGTATAGGAGGCAATTCTCAGCAGGTGGCTCAGGTGGAGAACTCCGTCATTGACCGACAAACAGCTAAAATCGAGTCAATTTGAAATTTTTTGATCCAATTTGCACAACTCACTTTAGGATTATGTTAAGGAATTGAGGAGAAAGGTTAAGACTTGTAGACATAATCTCATTTTGGTAGAATCCACTAACAGCCGCTAGTATTAAATACTTACCCCGTGTCTGGTTGGAGTCTTATCCGCTGAGGAAGACTCACACCTGTCGCAAATCCGTGACGGGTTAAAGGCACGCGATCAACAGACTGGTTGACCCTAGACTTGGGACTTGGATTGCTGGAAACTCTATTTGAAACTATTTTTTGCGTTAGAGGGAAACTATGACCACTCAGCTAGACCGCGTGGTATTAATAGCCGTCGCTGGAGACTCTGGATGCGGGAAGTCCACATTTCTGCATCGCTTAGCCGACTTGTTTGGTGAAGAGTTTATGACGGTCATCTGCTTGGATGACTATCACAGCTTAGACCGTAAAGGGCGTAAAGCGGCAGGGGTGACAGCGCTTAACCCCAAGGCGAATAATTTTGACCTGATGTATGAGCAAATCAAAGCGCTCAAAAATGGTCAGGCGATTGATAAGCCAATTTATAACCACGAGACGGGTGAACTTGATCCACCGGAACGGGTAGAACCCAATAAAGTCGTGGTGATCGAAGGATTGCACCCCCTGTATGATGAGCGCGTGCGATCGCTAGTTGATTTCGGTGTTTATCTTGATATCAGTGATGAGGTCAAGATAAACTGGAAAATCCAGCGGGATATGGCAGAACGGGGACATACCTACGAAGATATTCTGGCGTCCATTAACGCTAGACGCCCTGACTTCAGTGCTTATATCGAACCCCAAAAAGAGTTTGCTGATGTCGTGATTCAGATATTGCCAACTCAGCTTCTCAAAGACGATAAGGAAAGCAAGATCCTGCGGGTGCGCTTGGTTCAGAAAGAAGGTGTAGAAGGCTTTGAGCCTGTCTATCTGTTTGATGAAGGATCTACCATTGACTGGAGACCTTGTGGTCGTAAGTTGACCTGTGCTTATCCTGGGATCAAACTATACTATGGTCCGGATAGCTACTTCGGTCATGATGTGTCCGTGTTGGAAGTGGATGGTCAGTTTGACAATCTAGAGGAGATGATCTACATCGAAAGTCACCTCAGCAATACCTCCACGAAATACTATGGTGAGATGACCGAACTGTTGCTCAAGCATAAGGACTATCCCGGTTCTAACAATGGTTCTGGGTTATTCCAGATTCTGGTGGGGCTGAAGATGCGAACCACTTACGAACGGTTAACATCTAAGGCGCAAGTGCCCGCGAATGTATAACTGATGGAAACCGCGTCTAGGTTGAAACCTGTAGTTTTTCCCGAAAAGAATCTCCAGTTTTCAACTTGGACTGGATAGTGTTGGTTGTATATTGTATATTGCCCATGCCCTACTTGTTTAGGTGGCGTGGGTTAATGATTAATCTAAGCAAGATCCCCGACTTCGTAGGAGTTGTCGGGGATCTGTCTGTGTACCTCACTTACTACCAAAAGCAGTGTAAGAGACTAATTAACCATCAATGTGACCAATTTTAAGCGATGTGTCAAAATTGATAGGCTTGGCAAAATCACTCGATGGAAACCCAAACTAAAAGGAGTGCATAGCATAAATGTGTGGTATTGCTGGAATATGGGGGCAAATTGATCAAACCAGCGTTAAAAAGATGATGGATACTTTAATCCATCGAGGTCCAGACGCTGAAGGAATGTTTGTATCTCCGATTAAGGCAGGTGTTCTGGGACATCGACGGTTGAGTATTATGGACCCGCAAGGGGGAAACCAACCGATATACGGCGATCGCAAGGCGCGAGTGATTGTCGGAAATGGCGAAATTTATAATTTTCCTCAGTTACTCCCCCAGTTAGCGGAACGATTTAAGTTCCGGACTAAAAGCGATACAGAGGCAATTTTGCATCTGTACGAAGATCAGGGAATCGAGTCCGTTGAGCAACTCGATGGCATGTACGCTTTTGCGATCGCGGATGGGGATAAATTTTTTGCTGCCCGTGATCCCATTGGCATTAAACCTCTATACTACGGTAAAAAAGACGGTGCGTTTATTTTTGCCTCAGAACTCAAAGCGATCGCTTATGTGTGCGAAAATGTCCAGGAATTCCCAGCCGGCACCTTTTTCTCCTCAGAAACTGGGTTTTCAACGTTCTACCAAGTGCCAGATATTCAGCCAGAGGTAGACGCAGATGCAGACGCTTTAATTCGCGAAGTGCGGGAAACCGTGGAAGCGTCTGTGGTGAAGCGGCTAATGAGTGATGTTCCCCTCGGTTGCTTCCTCTCCGGTGGCTTAGACAGCAGTATCACCACGGCTGTAGCCAGACAGCATATCGAGAAACTGCATACCTTCTCCGTGGGGATTGAAGGGAGTAAAGACATAAAAGCCGCCCGTTTAGTCTCCCAGTATCTGGATACGATTCACCATGAATATCTAATTACACCCAAGGAAGTTCAGGAAAAACTACCCGAAATTATTTATTCCTTGGAATCCTTTGACCAAGACTTAGTTCGCAGTGCGATTCCCTGTTACTTTACCTCACGACTCGCCGCCGAGTATGTCAAGGTGATTCTCACGGGTGAGGGGGCTGATGAACTGTTTGCGGGTTACACCTACTACAAAGGCATTCCCGATAACGATACACTACATCGCGAATTGCGTCGCTCAGTGACTAGCCTGCACAATATTAACTTACAGCGAGTAGACCGTTTAACCATGGCTCACTCCCTGGAAGGACGAGTTCCCTTTTTGGATCTGAAAATGATTGAACTCGGTCAAAGAATTCCCGCCCATTTAAAACTCGCGGGTGATCCATTAGTCGAAAAATGGATTTTGCGAAAAGCCTTTGAGGATCTGCTACCTTCTGAAATTGTTTGGCGCACGAAAGAGCAGTTTGATGAAGGCAGTGGCACAGTGGATTTATTAACGCAAATGCTGGCAAAGGGAATGAGTGAAGAGGAAGCCCAAACCTATCGCCAGAAACATCCAGAAGCGCCATTACGTTCTGCGGAAGAGTGCTATTATCACCAGATATTTATGGATGTGTTTGAGCAGCCGGAATCAATTCTGGCGAACGTTGCCCGTTGGTCAGAACGACCCGTTTAGGGGAGCTGGGGGAGCCGAGGGAGCCGGGGGAGCTGGGGGAGCCGGGGGAGCCGAGGGAGCCGGGGGAGCCGGGGGAGCCGAGGGAGCCGGGGAAGCCGGGGGAGCCGGGGGAGCCGAGGGGCAAATCGTTATGATTGAAAGATGTGTAAGCCGAAGCGCCTCGATAGTTCCTCACACACTTTAATCCCCCGGATACTGTTCCCCCGCTTGTCCAGGGGAGGTGAAAAGACGGCAATTCCCATGACACCGGGAACAACGCCAATAATGCCACCCCCAACGCCACTCTTAGCTGGAAACCCGACTTTGTACACCCATTCCCCAGCAAAGTCATACATGCCACAGGTAAACATAACACTGAGTAAGTCCTTAATATAATCGGAATGAATTGCCTGTTCTCCCGTCATCGGATTGACCCCATTGTTGGCAAGAGTGGCTCCCATCACCGCTAAATCGTGGCAGTTGATAATTACCGAACACTGCTGGAGATAGAGATCCAGGGTTTGTTTGATTTCCCCAGAAATCATGCCAAAATTTCGCAACAAGTACGCAATTGCCCAGTTGCGATCGCCTGCGGTTTGTTCAGACACTAAGCTGGGTGTATCCACAAAAACACGATGACCCACATAGCGACGATACATTTCCAGGAGACGATTCAGTCGATGAGCCGGTCCTTTTCCCTCAATTAAATTGGTAATCGCGATCGCACCTGTATTTACCATGGGATTGTAGGGGCGCTTGGAGTTCTCTTCTACCTTGATGAGCGAGTTATAGGCATCTCCGGTTGGTTCTACATCCACTCGGCTGACCACATAATCTCGTCCCCAATCCGAAAGTGCCATTCCATAGGCAAACACTTTCGAGATGGACTGAATTAAGAACGGTTGCTCCCAATCGCCAACCGTGTAAACTTGACCATCGACGGTAACAATACAGATACCAAACCAATCGGGATTAATTTCCACCAGATCCGGTTCGCTCACATAAATTTTCCCTTGTCTGAGGGGAAGATACTGGCGATGTAATTCCCGCAAATCGGTAATAAAGGACGTGGGACTCACATGCAACTGAGCGATCATGGCTGCCGAGTTGAGCTTTGGCGTGACTTTCGGTGGGCGTTCTCGCATCGGTAGCGTGTTCGTTGTGCCTTCATCGACTGCCCGCGACTGGGGATAGGACGGTGTTTTTTGGGAGATCGCTAACTGCTCATCGTTAATGTCCAGACATTCAGTACTGTTGTTACCGTCTTGGTTAATCGTTTCTGGCAAATAACCTGGCGTGTCAACGACTTTATCAAAGACATGAAGTCGCAAGTGCTGTGATAGGGCTTCAAACACCTTGACCCCTCGCAGGCTTTTACTGTGTTCTCCTAGAGGAGGAGAAAACACAGCAATTCCCATTTGGTTGGGAACTACACCAATAATTGCCCCAGATAGACCACTTTTGGCAGGTAGACCGACTTTGTACGTCCATTGACCGGAGAAGTCATACAGACCGCAGGTATACATGATGCTGATTAAGTTTTTCACATAATCAGCTTTCAGGGCGCGTTCTCCTGTAATTGGATTGATGCCAGCATTTGCCAGAGTACCCGCCATCACCGCTAAGTCCTGGCAATTGACCATTAAGGCGCACTGCTGGAAGTAAAGGTCGAGAATGTCATCAATCTTGCCTTCGAGCAAGCCAAAATTCTGCATGATATAGGCGATCGCTCGATTCAGGTTATCGGTTTTCTTCTTGGACTGAAACACCGCCTGATCCACTTGCACCTCTCGACCGATATAGCGGTGGAACATACGCAGTAAGCGAGTTTGCCGCTCAAATAAATCTAACCCTTTAATCAAACTGGTGGTTGCGATCGCGCCCGCATTCACCATCGGATTATACTTTCGCTCTTGGATCTCCTCATGTTCGATAATTTCATTAAAAGCTTCTCCGGTTGGTTCAACCCCAATTCGTTCCAAAACATAGTCCAACCCATGATCTTCCAGAGCCAGTCCATAGACAAACGGCTTTGAAATTGACTGAATCGTAAACGGGATCGACGTATCACCAACAGTATAAACCTGACCATCCACCGTCACCACCGTAATCCCGAACCAATCCGGATTCGCTTGCGCCAACTCTGGGATATAGTCGGCAACCCATCCCGCTTTCAGAGGCTGATATAAGCGATGCAATTCTTGGAGAATATCGGGTAACTGCTCAGTTATTTTGGCTCGTGTTTGCAACTCGTTGGTGTTGATCATCCTGGTCTGCTGTTTCCGAACTGGCTTAAATTTTATTCATGAACTAATTTATACTGGGTCAAGGCTAATAAACAGCACACATTCAATAACCCCAACTTACTTCGTTGAAGTTGGGGATTGCCGGACAAACGGACTGTTTAAACCGTTGAATACCACATAGAGTCTCGGTTTGGTACAAACTCTCGGATGCCTCCCTAGTCCGAGTTACATTTAAGGCTTTTTGTCGAGTCGCTGTTAAGTCAGGACATCTTAACCGAGATGGTGGGAAGGGACATAGTGGTCAGTGGTCAGTGGTCAGTTATCAGTGGTCAGTAATTGGCTGATAAATGATAACCGATACCTGGTAACTGATAACTGATAACTTAACTCGTGAGGTTTATCACCCATGTTACGAGTACCAGTTCTATCAAAGTCAGGCAAACCCTTAATGCCGACTAAACCTAGTCGTGCTAACCAGACACCAGAGACACACGCTGTTGATGGTGTGAGCCTAGCGGCGTTTGAGTTTATTCAATGGCGGGAGCGATATTCTAAGAATGCCAAGCATGGCAACTGGGAGGGTGGTGTTCATATAACACCAGCGCCGTTTACGGTAATCCGCAGACCACCTATTAACCGCCGGCAGTTGCACCTATTTGTTCCATCCAAGGGTGGCAAGCGACGAAAGTATGGCGGCACGGTTACTCGTCATAGCTTCAGAAAGGGAGACAAGGTTGTAGCTGAAAAAGCCGGAAAAACCTATACGGGCTGGTGTTCTGGAGACACCAAAACACAGGTTTCTGTTTCTAACGGAAACTGGAAACGAATTGGGCAGTTTACTGCCAAAAAAGTCAGGTTGTTGCAGCGAAGCACGGGTTTAATCGTCGTGCCTTCAACTGGATTGTCAAATCTTACCACTCAAAGTGGTAAGATTTGACCTCTATTCCTTCGCCCATTGCTTACGCGCTACGCGCAAGCTTTTCGATCGCTGAATGCGAGGTCTCACGAGGTTAGCGATGAACAGTCAATCGGGCAAAGTCAGAGCGTGGTAAGATTAACTGGCTTTTTCTGTATCTAAGGTAAGGCTGGGATCAATCCCAGTCGTTTAGAGAATCAGATTGACCAATGTCCCTAATTAGCAACAATCTCAACCGCATGAAGCAACTCGACGTTCTTAAAAATTACGCCAAAGCTGTAGCGATTGGTGCTTATGACTATCATTCTCCCGGTCTATTTGGTAAACATGACAATGTGAGACGGTTATGGGAAGACCGCTTTAACCGTAATGTCATGAGTCATTTTCTCAGTCCTCTGGTTATCCAGAAGCAAGAGGAAGGAACTGATCTTCGGGTGATGGATTTGGGCTGTGGTGCAGGAGAAGGCTTAGGTATCCTAACGAGTTTACCCCGAACTCTGCCAACACTCGATGCTCAGATTGAGAATGTACTGGATTATCAGGATATTGGTCACTACAAGGGTGTGGATATCAGTCCAGCGATGATTGAGAAAGCCGCGACTCTCCATGCTGACCATCCGCAAACCAAGTTTGAGGTCGCGGATTTAAATGAAGGGCTACCCATTGCTGTGGGGGAACCTACCTACGATATCTACTTTTCTTCTTATGGGGCATTGTCACACCTCAACGATCGCTCATTAGCCAGAGTGATTGGCGATATTTGCGACCATATAGGAGACAAAGCCATTTTTGTGGGCGATTTTCTGGGTCGCTATTCCTATGAGTGGCCCCGTTATTGGGGCGAATCGGCTGGGAAGCAATCTACGATGAATACCTACTCGATGTCCTACATCTATCCCCCAGATGCTAGGGGCGAAATTGAGGTGGAACGATTCGAGATTCGGTATTGGGGTGGCGAGGAGTTCGATCAGTTTATCCACGCCGTAGCTGAAAATAAAGGGGTAAAGATTTCCCGGCGACGATTATGCGATCGCTCGATTTTGGTGGGTCGCCACATGAATACCCGTGAATTCAATCCCGATGCCCCTCCAATTCGGGCGGCGATTAACTCTCTGCATGAAATCAACTGTCGCACCGATTTGTCTCAGTTAATTTTTCAGTACAATCCTCATCCGGATCATCCTCATATCAATCGCTTCTTCTCCAATTTTCAAGATGCTTGGAATGCAGTCGTTTATGCCTGCATTGAGGCTCTAGATCAGTGGCGCAACCCTCATAAGTTACTCGCTGAACCGCAAGCGGGTTATCCCCCTGTTGTCCAAGACGCGATCCGTACAATTCGCAACGTGGTACGCACCGCACCGACACTGTGTTTTGAAGACCCTAGAGCCAATTTAGTTGAACCCCAACTTGCCTATTTGTTGCGGAATCTAGAGTGGAACTTCCAGCAAGGTTTGGGAACTGCCCATGGACTTTTGGTCGTCTATGAGTTTTCTAAATAATCCTTGACATTGTTGCGTTTTTTGACTAATGAACGAGTAGAGATGTTCGGTGCAACGTCTCTACCGCACTCACTTTGTCAGGGGAGGGAACAGGGAAAAGGAACAAGCCATTGATGCTTAAAAGATGTATACTTAGGGATATAGAAATGTATACTAATCATTTGATTTTAAAGGAGACCTCATATCCGTTAGGGTAGAGACGCGCCATAGCGCGTCTCTACATAAATGATGCGTCCTAACCGCTATGGCGATTGCTATAACAGAAACGTTCACATCTAGCATTCACGGGCTATATTGCTCAGGACAGATCTTGCATTAGCTTGGCAGCTTCACTACAAATTGTTGGCTTCAGAAAACTTGCTCTGAGCAACGAAGAGTCAGGAATTCGCCACCAAGCCAATAGCAAACTTAAAGCCGTCTTATGTGGCTTGTTCTCACCGTAAATGAGCCACATAAAATTCCTTTTGACTTCTTTAAATTTTCAAAAGACGTAACCTACTACGTCTCTACTTTTGAATAGCGATACTCGCTGAAAACGGTAGTGCCTTTCACATTTATCTAAACCGGGATGAGCAGGCTAAACCTTATGGTTAAAATCAGTTTGTTATCTTCAACGCCACTTTGGTTTTTCCATTTAGTTCCGTACAAAATAGGAGAATGCTTTTTCATTAACCTGCTTCCCCTGTTTATCGTGCAAGTCGTTGGTGGGAGTATCACCGATGTAGGTAAAACCAATTCCTTAGTCTCCCTGGCTGGTGTGGTTGCTTTTACCCTGTGGGGAAATCTCTCTGACCGATTAGGATACCGTCGCCCGTTTCTAATTCTGGGATATGTTGGATTTGCTTTGTGTATGTGGCGGATTGGTGTGGCAGACAATCTTATCCAAGTGCAGCAATTCAGTATAGTGGCAGGATTTGTGATGGCAGCCATTATTCCTGTATCAACTGCTCTCGTATTAGACACTATTCCCGAAAAACAATGGTCTCAATCCTTTGGTCGGTTTTATCTGATTGGAGGTTGGAGTTTTGTTATCGCTTTAATTGGCGGCGGGATTTGGCAAGAACTTGTCTCGGATTCGTGGGGTACTGTCTCAGCGATGCGAAGTTTATTTGTTTTTGCATCTGGGGCAACATTTCTCAGCTTAATTCTCTGTTTAATCTGGGTACAGGAACCGCAGCAGGTTCGTTCCAATCGCCTATTTAGCCCATCGTTACTCGGACGACTTTCTGTCGGTGTTATTGAACGGCGAGTGCTGTTTTATCCATCCCGGATGATTTACTTTATTCTGCGTCCAGAGTGGTTAAATCAGATACATCAAAACCTCTATAGTCACCTTTATCTTTATTACCTGTGTTCGGCTCTATTTTTTCTAGCGGTTCAAATTGTCTATCTTCCCTTCCCGATTTTTCTGGCTGAGGTTTTGGGAGCGACAAATTCCTTGATTTTCTTAATTATTTTTGGCAAGGCATTGATTGAGGCATTTCTCTATTTTCCCATCGGTCGGTTCGTGCAAAACCATGACAGCCTTAGATGGCAAACGCTGGGAACAGCCGTGCGGGTGGCAGTTTTTATTGTTTTTACCCTTCTGGCATTTTTAAAGCCAACACCAGCGAGTTTAGTTATGATTGGATTTGCTCATTTATTTACGGGTGTAACCTGGGCTGTGATTAATGTTGCCAGTACCCTTTCAGTAGCAAGTCTGGCAACTAAAGGTGAGGAAGGAATGGCTCTGGGAGTCTATAATTCGATTATTGGGGTGGCAACAATGGTGGGTTCTCTTGTCAGCGGCTATATAGCGGCGAGTTTTGGATATAGTTGGTGTTTTGCCACGGGTACAGTTTTGACAGGTTTAACGGTTGTTTGTTTTTGGTTACTTGAATTAATTATGCAAAACGACCGTAAAAAAGTTCTGTCATTCCGATAATCAAGATGTAGTCAATGCCTGAAATAAATTGCTTAAGTCACACAGAAATAGCCGAGAACTAAAGTTCTGGCTAAAAGCTAAAACCCGTTAAAACGGGTTCAAAGTCTTAAATTGTCAGCTAAAATTTACTTGGTTATACGAGGATCGCTATATAGCGCGTCTATTAAGCAGGTTTGCGGAAATAAATTCAACCTTATGGAGTTATGTAAACAAGCCTCAAACCCTTACAAAGGGCGTAGCTTGCTTCTCAAGGGTAGCGAGTATAACAAATGACAAATGACAAATGACGAATGACAAATGACGATCTCAGCCGTTAACTTTAATTGTCCCCACCTACTTATGACTCTTCTGACAATTCCTCTAATTCTCGCAGCGCCTGTTGACCCGCACCCACGGCTAATCCCATCACCCCGCCAATTGTGGCATATTGAGACATGGCATTGGGTCGCTGATCGGCATGATTAATTTCAGCCACCCCGATGCCTAAAATTACACCCGCAATACCCGTGATAACGCTGGAGAAAATAATTCGCTTACTATTCATTTTCCCTAACCTAAACTGAAAAAACTGTAGTAATTTGCTGTATTCTACGTTTACATTTACCAAAGATTAGGGAAACTGGGTAACTAAAGTCAATTTTTGCAACAAAATTATGGATTTATTAACATTAGATAATTTTTGTTCATCGTTTTTGATACATTTGGCGGCATTCCTTTAACAAATATTACCGCATTGTTACTTCAGGTTTCGGCTCAAGCTCTTGTGACTCCGGTGTCTTCTGGTTTTTGCCAGAGGAATTAAATAAGCGATCGCTCCCCGATTTGATCACAATATAGAGGATAGGAACCACAAACAGACTCAGGAACGTGGCGATGAACATTCCCCCGAACACCGCCGTTCCCAGGGATTGACGGCTTCCTGATCCCGCACCTGTCGCGATTACCAGGGGAAAAATCCCGAACAATGTAGAAATCGCTGTCATCAAAATCGGTCGCAAACGCTGCTGCGCCGCCTCAATCGCGGCTTTCCTCAGCGTCATTCCTTGGTCGCGTAGCTGGTTGGCAAATTCTACAATCAGAATCGAGTTCTTACTGGCTAAACCAATCAACATCACCAAGCCAATCTGACAATAGACATCATTGGGTAAACCTCGCAACGATTGCGCCATTAGCGCTCCCAAAATCGCCAGAGGAACCGCCAAGAGAATAATAATCGGGTCAATATAACTTTCATATTGAGCCGCCAACACTAAGAAGACAAACACCAAGCCAAAGCCGAAAATAATCGTCGCTTGACCGCCAGACTGGATTTCCTCCAGCGATAACCCAGACCATTCATAGCCTAATCCCGGCGGTAATACCTCGGCGGCGACTTGTTCCATGGCTTGAATTGCGTCTCCCGAACTAACTCCCGACGCGGCTGACCCATTAATTTCAATCGAGCGGAACAAGTTATAGTGATTAATGGTTTGCGCCCCTGTGGTTTGCGTCACCGTGACCAAATTCCCCAGAGGAATCATCTCATCCCGTGCTGAACGCACATAAAGTTGATTAATATCCTCTGGATTTGAGCGGAATTGAGCGTCAGCTTGGACATAAACCCGATAGGTGCGTCGTTCTAGGGTAAAGTCATTCACATAACGCGACCCTAAATAGGTCTGCAACGTCTCAAAGATATCATCAATATCCACCTCCAACGCCTTCGCCCGATTACGATTCACCTCAATCTGTAACTGAGGGGTATTGGCTGCATAGGTACTAAATACCCCCTGCAACTGGGGATTCTGATTACCAGCACCGAGCAATTTTCCCATATTTGCAATGAGCGAATCCAAGCTAAAATTACCTCGGCGGTCTTGCAGTTGAAATTGAAACCCACCGAAACTCCCCAAGCCGCGAATTGAGGGAGGATTCACCGGAAACACTCTGGCTTCTTTAATCCCAAACAAAGCACCCTGGACTTTATTAATCACAGCTTCAGCAGACTGAGAGGGATCAGTTCGTTCTGACCAAGGCTTCAGCGTGGTAAAAACGATCGCGCTATTCGCCGTATTCCCACTAAAACCAAAACCCCCCACCGCAAACGTGGCTCGCACTTCATCCAAGGGTAAAATAATATCTTCAATCTGCTCAATCACATCATGAGTGTAGTTGAGTGATGAACCCTCTGGTCCTTGGACAATCGTCAAAAAATAACCTTGGTCTTCATCCGGGAGAAACGCGGATGGCACAATTTCGTAAACCCACACCGTTAGTGCTAATAAACCAATAAACGCCACAATCACCAGAGTTTTCACGCGAGTCAGGATAATCAGAAATCGTCGATATCGCTGCTGCATTCCCTCTAGGAACCAATTAAATCCATCAAAAAAGTGACCCCAAAACCCGGTCGCCTCTGGCTTTTGCCGTAAGATTAAGCCAGACAGGGTTGGCGTCAGCGTCAGCGCCATAAACGTGGAAACGGCAATTGAAAAGGCTATAGTTAGCGCAAATTGTCGATATAACGCCCCCGTTGTCCCCGGAAAGAAAGCCACTGGAATAAATACCGCCATTAACACCAATGAGGTGGCGATAATTGCCCCCACCAATTCCCGCATGGAAATAATCGCCGCTTGTCGAGATTTAATCCCTCCCCGTTGAATCTTGGTGGTGATATCTTCAACTACAACAATTGCATCATCCACCACCATCCCCGTGGCTAGGGTTAGACCAAATAAGGTCAAACTATTAATCGAAAAATCAAAAATCTTGACAAAGGCAAACGTACCAATTAGAGACACGGGAATCGTAATCGCCGGAATAATCGTGGTGCGCCAATCTTGTAAAAACACAAAAATAACCAACACCACCAATCCCACCGCTTTAAGCAGGGTAAACACCACTTCCGACAGCGACTGGTTGACAAAATCAGTGGTGTCAAACCCGATATCATAAGTCATCCCTGGTGGGAAATCCGCCGCCAGTTTTGCCATTTCTGCTTTCACCGCTTTCCCTACGTCTAGGGCGTTACTCCCAGGAACGGTATTAATCCCCAACCCGACTGCTTCATTTGCCCGAAATCGCAGGAACGTGCCATAATTTTGCGCCCCCAATTCTACACGTCCCACGTCTTTAAGTTTAATCAGGGTGCCATCTTCATCGGTGGCTAAAATCAATTCCTCAAAGTCTGAAACCGTTTCCAAGCGGCTAATTGCCCGTAAGTCAATTTGATATTGCTGTCCCTCTGGCGCGGGGGGTTGACCAATACGCCCTGCACCCACCTGGATATTCTGTTCCCGCAATGCATCCACCACATCTTGAGCCGTCAGATTCCGACTAGCAAGACGCAGGGGATCAAGCCAAAGCCGCATCGCATAAGTACGTTCGCCAAAAATTTGCACATTTCCCACCCCATTCACTCGTTTTAGGGCGTCTACCAAATACAAGTTTGCATAGTTACTTAAAAAGAGATTATCGTACTCACCATTTTCTGAGTACAAACCAAATGCCATTAGGAAGTTAGCCGATTCCTTATTTACCGTGACCCCGGTTTGGAGTACAGATTCTGGCAATTGGGGTTCAGCTAAAGAGACGCGATTTTGGACATCAACTGCTGCAATATCTTGATCTTTGTCTGCTGCAAAGGTGATATTGATCGAACTGGTGCCATCATTACTACTACTTGATGTCATGTAGCGCATCCCATCGACACCATTAATTGCCCGTTCCAAGATAGTCGTCACCGCATTTTCCACGGTTTGAGCATCGGCACCGTTATAGTTGGCTTGGACACTAACTTGTTTGGGACTAATATCAGGATATTGGGCAACAGGAAGCGTGGGAATACTAATTGCTCCGATGAGTAAGATGATCAGGGAACAAACAGTTGTAAATACAGGTCGTTTAATAAAAAATTCAACAAACATTTAAATTTTAGGGAATGGGGAGCTGGGGGAGATGGGGAAGCATCTTTTGTAGGGGCGGGTTTTATCACTAACGTTTCGTTTTCACCCTGATATAACTAAACCCGCCCTGACCTAACCGTTCAATTATCACAAATGACGAATGACGAATGACAAATAACTAAGAATCTGGAATAATCGCAGCACCATCGGACAAATTAAGGATACCGGAGACAACGATTCTATCTCCAGGTTCGATACCCTCGATAACTTGATATCGATTCCCTTGAATACTACCCAATTTCACTGGTCGTTGCTGGGCGATGAGTTCAGGTGCGCCCGGTTTGGCTTCCTCTGGGGGTTGGGCGACAAAGACAAAGGGTTTACCAGCCATACGAGACACAGCATTAACGGGAATTAACACCCCAGAGCGTTTTTCCCAGATGACTCGTGCATCCACTTTCTGTTGATCGTACAGGCGACCATTTGGATTAGAAAAAGTTGCTTTTGTCAAGAGGGTTTGGGTATTTTTATCCACTTGTGGTGAAATAAAGTTAATCCGCCCTGTTGCAATGGGTGGTTCACTGTCCGGGATACCTTGGTTCCGTAGCTCCACGGTGAGTCCCTGGCGCATCCTCTCTTTGTCCTGTTCGTCAATGGGAATTTCGACTTCTAAGGTTTGGTTTTGAGTAATGGTGGTGAGGGTATCACCCACATTTACATAGTCTCCCACTTTGACGGGAATATCTCCAACGACTCCATCAATGGGAGCGACGACGCGATTAAATTGCAACTCTTCCTGTTTTACCTCCACATCCGCCCTCGCACTAGACAGGTTCGCAGCGACTCTAGCTTCCGTGGCTTGGGCGGCTTGGACTCGTTGTTGTGACACATTCAGGGCTTCCTTAGAGGCGGCTAAGGCTTGAGCGGCTGCATCACGGGCGGCGATGGCTTGATTGCGATCGCGTTTTTTATCATCGAGTTCTTGTCTAGGTTGAACCCCCTGAGACACCAACTGTTCTGCCCGTTGATAGTTGACTCGCGCCAGTTCTAAGTCTGCTTCTCGGCTTTGCACTTCAGCCGCTTGACGCCCCACTTCCGCTTTGAGACGGGCAATGTCGGCTTGGGCGGCTCTGACTTCGGCTTGAGCATTATTCAGGGTAGCGGTTTGTGCATTCACATCCGCGATCGCACTTCTGAGTTCAGCTTCACTTCGTTCTGGCTTCAGTTGTAGAATTATATCTCCAGCTTGGATGCGATCGCCTGATGAAGCAACGATTCGGGTAATTCGACCAGCGGTTTCAGGTCGCAATTCGACCTTTTGTTCCGCCTCTAAGGTACTCACAAACTGAGAACTGTCTTCCAGGGTACTTGAGTCTACCTGCTCCAGTTTTACCGGGGTGGCTTGAGGTTGCTGGGCGGTGGGAGGTGAGTTATTTTGCAGTAAAAAACGCCAAGCCGCCCAACCCCCACCACCGAAAACTAACAGAGTGAGTAACAACCCCAGCCATAATTTAGGCTTATTTGAGGATTTCCTTAGAGGTTGGTCGGCGTCGGAGATAATAGAATCCGAGGATTCCCACGCTTGGTCTGAAGGTTCAGGGATAGAGGTTTGGGAGTCAGAGGATGCCATAGTTGTGTTCTGATGATGGAAGTAACTCGGATTGTAAGCGACAGTCCATCGTTAGATTGTGGGTTCAGATGGTGAGAACTGTCAGGCAATGCCATCCCCGGAGGGGTAAACTTGTCCTCACCTGTTTATATTACTTAAGACTTGGGAAAAATATATCCTCCAGTCGGGTGTATCGAGTTGGGGAACTCCTAGTGAAAGAGGACAATCCTCACGTCCACGACAAGAGGAGCAAATTGCCAACCCATCAACGTTAAATTGAAGACGAGAATAGACAATAACAATGACAGAGGCATTGCAATATCTATCTTCGGCTAGATAGCTATCTCTGGAAAATACCGCTTATGATAAGCATCATGTTTAAACAATCCTTATTTTACCCTAAGGGGATCAAATAAATGACTGCTGCCATTGAATTTGCTTTATTTGCTCCTTACAACGAAGGAGCCTCATTGGTTAGCTGTTTCTCCAATTGGGAAGAAATTCCCATGGAGAAAGATAAGCAGGGGTATTTTCGCACGTCCGTTGAACTTGAAGATGGTATTTATAAATACAAATTCCGGGTTAAATCCAAATCTTGGTTTTTTGAAGCCGATCAATGGGTAGAGGTCAATGATCCCTACGCTACCGATATTGAAGATTCGACTCAAAACTGCGTCGTGCGGCTCAAAGATGGACAACGCATCGTTGATACTTACGTTTGGATGCATGATGATAAACCCCTACCTCCTGACCATGAATTAGTCATCTATGAAATGCATGTCGGTGACTTTTCCGGTGGCGAAGATGACCCTTATCCACGGGGGAATTACCAGCATGTTATTGAAAAATTAGATTATCTGGTGGAACTGGGAATTAATGCCATTGAGTTAATGCCTATCAAAGAATATCCCGGTGACTACAGTTGGGGGTACAATCCTCGCTATTTCTTTGCTACTGAGTCTAGCTATGGTTCTACCGATGAATTGAAACATCTGATCGATGAGTGTCATGGCAAAGGGATTCGTGTGATTATGGATGGGATCTACAACCACTCAGAATCAGAAAGCCCCCTCACCCAAATTGACTATGATTACTGGTATCATCACTCTCCTCGTGACCCGGATAACAACTGGGGACCCGAATTCAACTACGAACATTATGACGAAAAGCTAGAGACTTACCCAGCGCGGAAGTTTATCGGTGATGTGGTTCGTTTCTGGATCACGGAATATCATATTGATGGCATTCGCTACGACGCGGCGCGGCAAATGGCTAGCTACGATTTTATGCATTGGATTGTCCAAGAGACTAAAAAAACGGCAGAGGCAAAGCCATTTTACAACGTGGCTGAATACATCCCCGAAAATCCCAGCATCACCAATGTTGATGGACCGATGGATGGTTGCTGGCATGATAGCTTTTACCACACGGTCAAACCTCATATCTGTGGTGACAGGTTTGATTTAGAATCTCTTAAGGATGTGATTGATTGTAAGCGTCAAGGCTACCTAGGAGCGACTAATGTCGTAAATTACCTAAGTAACCACGATCACGAACGCCTGATGGTTGAGTTAGCCAATCGGGAAATCTTTGATGAAGAAGCTTTCAAACGGCTCAAGTTAGGGGCAGTTTTGTTAATGACAGCAGTCGGTATTCCCTTACTCTGGATGGGTGAAGAGTTTGGGGAATATCAGCCGAAATCCATTGAATCCAGAAAGATTAATTGGCAACTACTGAGTAATGATTATAATCGCGGGTTGTGCGACTACTATAAAGGGTTAATCGGACTGCGAAAAAACAATCAGGCTCTCTATACAGAGAACATTAATTTCTTCTTTGAAGATGCAAACACCAAAGTTATGGCGTATGTGCGCTGGAATGGTGAAGGCTCTCGTGTTGCTGTCGTTGCCAATTTTTCTGATAATTTCCTCACTGGATATACTCTTTCCAACTTTCCGGAGAATGGAATTTGGCACGAATGGACAGGTAACTATGAGGTGGAAGCCAGCAATAACACTTTAACCCTTGACCTTGGCGGATACGAAGCCAAAGTGTTTGTCTGGCAGTAAGCCATCCAATCCGCGATCGCATCTTTGTAGGGTGGGCAATGCCCACCCTATTTTTATGAATAACATTAAAATTTTTGTCAACACAAAGCCATAAAAAGCAGTTAGCGATCGCAAAAATTAACGCATTCGCAACATTCGTAGGGACTCTCGCATTTGCGCCCAAATTTTTCGGTTCGACGGCTAAATTGCCGTCGCGAATTCTTCGCCCTGTCAAACATCAGATGTCAATTTCAATATCCAAGCTATCCATCCACGAACAGTACTAGAGCGTCTTTCTATAGTTGTTTGACTTATACTTAAATCACAAGTTGACATAATTTCACAAACCTCATTTTTTTCAGGAATTTCTCCATTGCTCATAGTAGACTCAAAGCTTTTATAGAAAGCTTCATGCTCTAATATTTTTCTAATTAACGCACATATTTTCACTTTATAGCTTTTATTCAGAATGTCTGTTCCTTCCGAAGTCAAGCAAAACGTTACTTCTTTTGTAGTGGGATCTCTATATTTATCAGCTAGTCCCAGATATCTGGCAGCATCTGTGTAGTAATTAGTCTGTCTTGCATCGAATTCATAATTTACTGTAATTTCGTCTTTAGTTAATTCCCTGTTTAGTAAAAGGGAAAGTAAATCTATTATTTTATCAAACTCATCGGCTTGTGGAAAGGGTATCTTTGGGGGTTCAGGAACTAAAACAATACACTTAAAAATCTCTGATATATCTTCTGATGTTATGCGTTCAGGTGTCATAATATAGTCCTTTTTTTCTACTAACGTTAATTATAGGCATCTTCATTTAAAGTATTTTTGACAAAAAAACAAAAATTACCTGTGGACATTCTACCTGAAACTGTATAATGGACTTCTCCGTCATCTAGTAAATCAGCTATAATACCTGTATTAAAAGCACAACTTAGCACCGAGCTTTCTGAAGATAAATTTGTATAGTCTATAGTTTCTAGTTTGGTTGGTTCAACCCCAATTGGCTCTAAACTCGATTCATACTTAACTTTTAAATAGGCATCAAAATATCCAATTTTGTATTTATTCCTAGAAACAGGTAGTATAGAGAGATTGTTGTCTTTAAAAATCTTCGGTCGGTTAATAGAGTGGTCAAACTTTGCCATTAACCGACTTTCTCTAAACTGATTTATTGTAGCAGAGTCTATTTCAAAGAAACCGTCTTGAGAGAGTCTATCCAAAACTGAATAGTCTTGAAATATTTTCTCCCAAGCTACATCATTCTTCGTTTTTTCGGTTTCTTCGCGTGAGTTATTCATAATTTTGTACTAAAATTTCATCCACTCTACCTCTTTTACTGGGATTTGAGTTTATCGCTCTAATCGCAGATACTTTAGTGTGGTTGTAGTCACGGTACAAATCGACAATAAAATCCGTGTAAGCATTACTGAGTAAAACTTTACAACCTCGACGGTTTAACTCATCAACTGTTTCTTTTAATCTCCTTTGTTCATCTCGATTAAATTTATTGACATCATAGCCTGTAAATGAAGCGCTATCGGAAATGGGATCATAAGGTGGATCGAAGTAAATAAAATCTCCTTTATTTGCTCCTCGAACAGCGTCTTTAAAATCTATATTCAACAGTTCTACTTGGTTGGTGTTTAAATATTGGCTGACTGCTTTTAACACAGCTTCTTCTAAAATATTCGGTTTTTTGTATCTACCAAAAGGCACATTAAACTGACCTTGAGAATTCACTCTAAATAGACCATTATAACAAGTCTTGTTCAGAAATATAATTCTTGAGGCTCGCTCGACTAAAGTCTTATTTTCAAAACTTTTATCACGATCCCACTCTCTAACCGCATAATAGTAATTTTTTTCATTTTCATGATTATTTAAATCTTTAATGAGTTCATCTAACGAGTCTCTGATCACTTTATAACAATTCATTAGTTCTGCATTACAATCATTAATCACAGCTTTTTTGGGTTGCAGGGCAAAAAGGAGCGCTCCTCCACCCACAAAAGGCTCATAGTAGGTATGCCGATTTAGATCGTAATTCTTAGGTAAATGGTTTTCTCGAATTACTGGAACTAGCTGTCTTTTCCCTCCCGCCCACTTTAAGAAAGGTTTTACTAGCTTTTTTGATTTATTTTTTCCCTTATTTGTCGATGCCATTTTTTGCTGTTCACAACCAATAATCTCTAACAGTATTATTGTACCCTAAAGGGGGTATTATATTTTTAAATTTAAGAAACTTAAAAGAGTTGGTCAACGAAATATATTTGGCTATACAAAATTATTTTAAAATCATTGTCAATATTACCAATTTAATCTACATTCGGCTTCATCAAATCCCCCAGAAAGGCTAAGTCCTACTATTGTTCCTATAGTATTGATTTGATTTATTGTTTTAAGCTTATCTTCTCTGGAAAGAGAATTTATGCCGTTCCTGAAGAATAGTAATATCTTGCTCTATGTCAAGTAAATACCAGTTAAAAGCACTGCTATCTTCTATTGTTGGTATAAAAAACAAGTCTTCCCCCCTTTCAGAAGTATTACAGGTGTTCCATAAATCATAACTTTCCAAGACTTGACTTATGCCATTCATTAATTCAATTGGTTTATTGGGGATTTCGCCTTCATCAATAAAAATTTTATGCATAACATCTAATCGAGCTTCTGTTGCAAGCAAATTTGATTCATACACAACAGCAGCCATTAGTCAGGAATCTATAACCTTTGCTAATTCTGGCTCTCTTAGACTGGTTATGGCAAATTAGCAATTTAAATGAGCTTAAACCCTTAAGTAGCAAAGGCTCTAACAGAATCAAAAGCCTGTTTTATTAGAATTGCTTTTTTTAATCTCCATGATTCTTGCGTAGCAAGGA
>NZ_JAVJQP010000088.1:0-105375 GCF_040218875.1 Coleofasciculus sp. D1-CHI-01 | reverse complement strand
GCATCGTCTCACTCCCGATGGCGGTTGAAGGGTAAGTTTAGGGAGAAGAAGTCTGAGACTTAGAAGTTGATGGTCGAGACTGCTAATGTTCTTGAATAGGGGGTTACAGGAGCGCACATTTTCCCATGATGAAATAGTACCTGAAATCACAGCAGAAATCAAGCGCTTCATGGGATTTTTTTTGAGTGGTGAGAAAGCCAGATAACTCGGTGAGTTACGACGGCGCGTTTATTCAATGGTTTGTTGTATTAATTAAGCATCGTCTCACTCCCGATGGCGGTTGAAGGGTAAGTTTAGGGAGAAGAAGTCTGAGACTTAGAAGTTGATGGTCGAGACTGCCAATGTTCGGGAAAAGGGGGTTATAGGAGCGCACATTTTCCCATGATGAAATAGTACCTGAAATCACAGCAGAAATCAAGCGCTTCATTCCATTGTTTTTGAGTGGTGAGAAAGCGGATAACTTGGTGGGTTACGACGGCGCGTTCATTAAACTGGTTTGTTGCATTAATTAGGCACCATCTCACCCACCCTACGGCTACTACGGCTACTACTACCAGTTTTTGGTTGCGGTTGTGATATCGTGAGTTGGCGTTATCTTCTCGTTAAGAAATTACATCCATTGGTGTCCAGATATTTAAATTTGGTACATGAGCAAAGTCACTATCGTGAGTAACTATATTATCGATGGGAGTAGAATGTCGATTCATTGTCCCCAGATGCAGAGAATCACCTGTCATCAATCCATACTGGGTGCGTTCTCGTTTAGTTTCAACTAATGTTTTTTGGCTAATCCGCAGGACTTTAATACCCAGCGCCAAAATATCTTCAAATTGTTGTTGATAATCTGTTAAATTACTGGCTACTGAGCGGTTACTTGATAACTTATTCTTTAACTTAGAAGCGCTACGACGTGTAATATATCCCTTGTTTACGGCTTCGGCTAGCATCAGTTTATGCAAGAGGTCTGAAAGAATTTGGGTATTCACGTAGGCGTAAACTTCTCTTTTAGCAATACGGTTAATAAATGCTGTACAGGTGGTAGATTTACTCCGAAAGTATAGATCAAAGATAATAGTGTCCACAAAGACCCTTGTCCCTAATGGTAGGTGAGCAAGGTCACGGGTAGTAGCCGTCATGATTATTGGTCGTCATCCTCCCATCCCTCCGGTAAGTCAGCCCAAATTCCACTTAAACGTCTAGCGGCTTCAAGCCTTTCGTGTCGCTCACTTTTTTCTTTTGGACTTAAGCGAGTTCCCCTCTTACCTTTCATCACATCTTGTGGATTACCCTCTTGTCGTACTGTTGGTCGATTTCCTACCCAATCCTTCTCTTGTGCATTCATCTCATTTGAGAGGTTACGAACGGCGGCGTAGATTGCTTCAAGTGCTGCTGTTTGTTCTTGATCAGAATGGAAACCATGAACTGAAAGCCAAGCGCGGTCAAACACTTCGCGTTCTGGCGTTTCCATTTCCTGAATTAGCCATTGAAATTTCTGGGAACGAATATTCTGAAAAGCATCAAGTAAACGCTTGGCGTCAGCAGGTGCTATTTTGCGGGGGTCTTGTAAGAGCAGACGTTTAGCTTCATAGGTTTGCACTTTCAGCATACACCCATAGCTTCGACCTTCTGTATGTCTTTCAATGAAGTTAAATGTACCAAGCATCAAAGCTGCTGTGAGATGCACATCTACCTTAGCATGGGGTCTAATTTCTACGCAGTTATTATCAACCTGCGCCATTGATTCATTTAATCCTAGCACCAGTCGCATTTTGTTAATGATAGGTAGCACCAGAGGAGCTGGCTCACGCGCTTGGAGACGATACCATTCACCCTGCTTACGTCCGCGAGCCTTACAAGTAGTTGTTTTATCAAAACCTTGACTTTCGCCCCAACGAATGTATTGCTCGACTTTTGTTCCTCTTAATTGATTTCGGGGTTTGTCAGCTACGAGTAAGAAAACGTTGAGATGTTCTGGCTGAATCTCAGGCGTTACAATATCGGCAGGACGTAGGATAACGGGTTTGAGAAACTCTGCTTCTATTTCCCACTCTTGAATTCTTGATTCATCTAGGTAAAAGAACTTATTAGCTCCTGTCTTAATACCAAACTGCACATCAGAAATGTTTCCTAACTCCACCAGTTTATCTTGGCATCTTTCTATGATTACCCAATAAATGTCTGGTGCGCGTAGATATTTTCCTCCCCACTTATTACCCACATACTCCCCAAGACTGAAGCCATAAGAAGCTTTTTGCTTTGCATCCGTATTTTCTGGATACTCCCAACCCTCCTCAAGTAAGTCACTTTGCTCTATCGGATAGACTCGATACTCCTGGGTAGTTTGTCTCTGGTTTTGTGCTTCAATATACTGGAAAACTGTAGGTGACAAAACCTGATCAAACGGCACATAAAAAGTAACAAACTTCGCGGTTTGATTCAGTCCCCAGTCAGAATTTCCGTTAGGTGCAGAAAGTAGAGTAATAACTGTGTTAACGTCAGCCGAAGCGAACGACTTTTTAGCTCCATTCTCTAACACCATTTTGACATGACAATGCCTGAGTAACAATTCCTGTAGATCTGATCCATAGTCCACATCTAACCAGGAATTCGAGGTGATGAAGCAGAATGAGCCTTGAGAATTCAAAAGCGATAGACCGTGGAAATAAAAATAAATATAAAGGTCGCTTTTTGAGTCAAGCTTGTGAGCAACAGCCTTTTCCGGCTTCGATGGATTGATATCTTTTTGGGGTTGATATCCAAATAATTTAGGAAAAAGCTGATAGACGGAACGAGCTAGCTTGGCTTTATAATCTTTTTTATTGTCAGTTGTGATATCGTCACGGTCTAAAAAAGGATTTGCAATATTTTCCTGACGCACATAGGGAGGATTACCAATCACAATATCAAAGCCCTTCTGTTCTCCTTCAAAAATTTCGACAAACGCTATGTCCCAAACAAAAGGTACAGTTGCATCAGGTTTGAGAGCAGCACGGGCTTGTTTAATCTGAGATAATTCTTGGTTGAGTGATTTTAGCTGATTTTGCCACTCAGCCATTTGTGATTTCAGTTTTCGAGACTGAACTTTACTGACACCTTCTAGGAGTGGAATTTGCTCATGTTCTGGTTCTTCAAGTTTCCGGTGAATGCTTTTAATTTGTTCCTGAATCCTGTGTTGGCAGTTATCTAAAATATCGCGGAACAGTCTAAGTTCCTCTTGACGAATGTCTCGATCCGAGTTGAATTCACAGGTTTGATCATTATTGTAGAATTTCAGCTTTTCTGTTTTCAGGCGAGTAATACGACCTTTGATAGCTGGTGCAATTCTGATAGAACTCCGAATTTGTCTAAAGTCAATCCCACCAACTTCTTGTACTAAACTGTCTCCTGGTCGAACTTTAAAAGTAAAGTTGGGTAGTAGGGGTTCACGTCTGATATATAGTTCCTCAGCCGGAATTTCTGCATCTATAATCAAAGCCAACCATAGCCTAAGTTCAGCGATACGGCAAGCCCAATCCATGACATCTACCCCGTAAAGGGACTGACCAATAATACGCTTTTTTCGCTCATAAGCTGATTCTTCTCGGTTTAACTGTTGATTAACCCGTTGTTGCAAATCATCTAATACTGAGAGAAATCCGACTAAAAATGCACCAGAACCACAGGCTGGATCAAGTAAAGTAAAATGACGCAATTGATTGTCTAATTTATCCCAAAGCTTCGCCTCGGCTAACTTTTGGTCAGCTATAGCTTTTTCCTCTGACTCTAAGGCTAATATGACTTCATATAATAGGTTTTTATAATTAACCCCTAAGTGATGAGTCAAATAATCCACCAAAGACAGTCGGCACATCAAGTCAATTTCAATACGAGGTGTATAGAAAATGCCTGCATCTCCCCGTTCATCAGCTTCATTGGAGACATTCACCAAACTTTCATATACTTTACCGATCATGTCTGGATCTACAGCCACTTCTTGATCCAGTGGGGTGTCTTCGTTAATCGTGAAATTGTATCGTTCTAAAAAGATAAGAACTTGGGCAAAACGTCTGTCAGTTATGGAAAAACTATATTGTCGATCAAGTTCATTTTCGCGAAATAATCCTCCATTCAGGTAAGGCGCTTGTTGTAGAATGGATTGTATCTCATTGGGGAAGTGACGATGACCTCCATGGAAACGATTATTAAATGCATCAAAAAATAAAATATTTAACCACTGATTAACAAAGGAGTTAATCGGTTGATTTGAGTTTTGATAAGTAGACCAAAACCTATGCAAAAATTCTCTATTGTTCCCTAACCACCCTTTGCGCTGGATAAAATAAAGGAACATTAATCGGTTGAGGAACTGCAAAGCATAATCGTGCGCCCAATGACTGTCATGGGTTTGTCGGGTTAGGTCATCTTGAAGGATACTAAAGAGAGCTTTATATTCTTCAAAGAATTGCTGAGTAACTGCTTCAACATTAAAAGCTTGGTCGTGAAGAAGCTGAATATCTAAGGGATAAGCTTGAGGAATCTGTTCTAAATCGAGTAGGGCTATTCTTTCTGAAGCCGTTCTGAGACCTTCGGTTTCAGCAACTGTAATTCTACGAAACAGTCGTCTTCTCTGAGGATTTCGGTTATCGTCTGATTGTCCCTCGTCACCAACTAGCTTGACATTGATAAAATGCCACTGATCTTGCTCATTGTTAGAAAAAACAAATAGGGCATAAGGATGATTGTTCAACAGTTGATTAACCACGGTACGCTCATCACCCACTAGTAATCGTCGAGACTGCAACCGTGCATAAATAACGTGAAAATCATTTCCTCCAGACGCCAACAAAACTGGATCTTCTGCCAAGACTTGTGAGGCAGTATCCGTCCACACCCGCCGAGACAGGGGTTGATTTTCTCGCTCGTAATTCAGTTCAGACCAAAATAACTGCTTTAGTGGGTTTAAACCCCGCAGCGAAGAAAGAAGATCTAGAATAGATTGCTGAAATTCCCGTTGGTGCATGATTATTATCGATAGGGAAGCTGTTTAAACTGCCTCTTTCAATGTAACTTAGTAGACTGATATCTGGCATACCTGAGTCAAGATACCCAAAATAACGGTAAGTGGGGAGGGGTCATAAAGCTTGATGGGTATATTCTATCGTTGAGCCGCCTTGCCCACTCTACATAAAACTAAGTTCACAAACAACCTCTCAACTCATGAACGCGCTGCCATTCTTCAGGCGTCACCTTATAATTCGTCCCATTAGGTACGCGAATCACCCCCAAACCCTTCAACACCGCATCTTGTTTTAAAGCGTCCCGCAATAGAGGCTTCTCTAACAGTTTCGTCGTAAACCGAATCCGCGCTTGCGGCTTGCTTCCCAAACGAGTCTTGTCAATCCAATAGCCAATATCTGGGACTTTATCCAACAGTTTAGGCGGTTCAATAATTTCCGCGATCGCATAAATCCCCGCATCCTGTCCGGCTTTCCAAACCAACACCCCATCACCCGCCGCCATATCCTTAGCGTAGCGAGTCACCAACCAGGGCATTTGCACAAAATCGCGAATTGCATCAATAATCCGGTAATACTTGGGATTGCCTTGAAAAAGCCAGTATGCCATTCCTTCTCCTGCTCCAAAAAATACCTGTCTAACCCATCCTGATCAAGCCTAACCTAAGCTCAAAACTCTGCAATACCTTGATTTTACCCCTCCCTAACCCTCCCCTTGGCAAGGGGAGGGAACTCGAACGGTAAACAGCCGAGATGCTATAAGTCCTCACAAATAAAGCGACGCCAGTTGTAAGGCGTCGCTTATAATGATTAAAAATAGAGGCTAGCCTCTGGCTAACCTCTAATCCTAACCGGCTATTTCGTTTCCGAGAATTCAGCGTCGATGACATCATCACCACCACCGGATTCACCACTGGGAGCCGCACCAGCTTCAGGTCCACCCGCACCACCGGGAGCAGCACCGGGTTCTGGACCCCCCGCTTGTTGATACAAGTTAGCACTAATGCTGTAGAGTGCTTGTTGCAATTCTGTGGTCAGCGTCTTAATCTTCTCATCATCTTCCTGAGAAACCGCCTCACGCAGATCCTTAATCAAGCCTTCAACCTTCGTCTTATCTTCTGCTGAGACTTTATCACCCAACTCATTAATCTGCTTCTCGGCTTGATACGTCAGAGAATCGGCTTGGTTCTTGCGATCGATTTTCTCACGCCGCTCTTTGTCCGCCGCTGCATTGGTTTCGGCTTCCTGAACCATGCGATCAACGTCTTCACTGGGTAGGGTAGATGCGCCTGTAATGCTAATCGATTGCTCTTTACCCGTACCTTTATCCTTCGCGGTAACGTTCAGTATACCATTGGCGTCAATATCAAAAGTAACTTCAATTTGGGGAACGCCGCGCGGTGCAGGGGGAATCCCATCCAGACGGAAAGTCCCCAGACTCTTGTTATCGCCAGACATTTCCCGTTCACCTTGGAGAACGTGGATTTCGACGTTGGTTTGACCATCCACAGCCGTGGAGAAGGTTTCTGACTTCTTAGTAGGAATAGTGGTGTTGCGGGGGATAATCTTGGTCATCACACCGCCCAAGGTTTCCACACCCAAGGATAGAGGGGTAACATCAAGGAGCAGAATGTCTTTAACTTCACCCGCCAAGACACCCGCTTGAATCGCTGCACCAATTGCAACCACTTCATCGGGGTTCACGGTTTGGTTGGGATCTTTACCCAATACCCGCTTAACTACCTCTTTTACCGCTGGAATCCGGGTGGAACCCCCGACTAAGACAATCTCATCGATCGCACTCTTATCGATTTTGGCATCACGCACCGCATTCTCAACCGGAATGCGAGACCGATCAATTAAATCTGCACAGAGTTCTTCAAACTTCGCCCGAGTCAAGGTCATATCCAGGTGCTTGGGACCTTCCTGGGTAGCGGTGATAAAGGGTAGGTTGATTTCAGCTTGGGTAACGCTGGAGAGTTCAATCTTGGCTTTCTCCGCCGCTTCCGTTAACCGTTGCAGGGCTTGCTTGTCTTTGCGTAAATCAATCCCTTCGGATTTCTGGAATTCAGCGGCGAGGAAATCGACTATTTTCTTATCGAAGTCGTCACCACCTAAGTGAGTGTCACCAGAGGTGGATAATACTTCAAAGACACCATCACCGACTTCCAGGATGGATACGTCAAAGGTTCCACCACCAAGGTCAAAGACTAAAATTGTTTCGTTGCTCTTCTTGTCTAAGCCATACGCCAGAGACGCCGCTGTGGGTTCGTTAATAATCCGCAAGACTTCAACGCCAGCAATCTTACCCGCGTCTTTCGTGGCTTGACGCTGGGAGTCGTTGAAGTACGCCGGAACCGTAATCACGGCTTGAGTCACGGTTTCGCCCAGGTACTTACTGGCGTCATCGACCAGCTTCCGTAGCACTTGAGCCGCAATCTCTTCTGGTGCAAACTGTTTGCCTTGAGAGGGACAATCCAGTTTGACGTTATCGCCAACTTTGAGGACTTTATAAGAGACTTCGGTAGCTTCATTGGTGACTTCGCCATGTCTACGTCCAATGAAGCGTTTAACCGAGTAGAACGTATTTTCCGGGTTCATCACCGCCTGACGTTTGGCGATTTGACCCACCAGGCGATCGCCATTTTTGGCATACGCCACAACTGAAGGGGTTGTACGTCCGCCTTCTGCGTTAGCAATCACGGTGGGTTTACCCCCTTCCATGACAGCTACGCAGGAGTTTGTCGTACCTAAGTCAATTCCAACTACTTTTGCCATAAGAGTGTTCCAAGTTCGCTTAACTACAAATACTGGTGAAGTCGGGGAGCGTGACTGTTGAACCAAAATCTAGTTCAATCAGCAGCCAATGTGAGCTTCAATATCCTTGGTTCGGCTACCAACCTCTATACTGAACGCGGTTAGCCTGTCTCATGAAGGGGGGGTTCCCGAACCTGAGATGGGACGGTTCGATCTGGTGATTGCTCGTTCCAGTCGCTATCCCAATTACCAATCATCAACCATGAACTTCGTGCTGATTTCTTTCGCTGTGTCTAATGTAGGAAACTCTAAGGTATCAAGGTTTGGGGCGAACCGTAACGAATCAGTTGTGTTTGCCGTCTGTTACTCTATTAAGGCATCTGTGCCCCTTCTAGACTGGCAAACGTTAGTCTTAAGCACAACCCAGGAATCAGTGGTTAAATACTTGATTTTGACCAATATATCGGGCTATTATATAAGGTTATTTTAGAAGTAATCCCATGATTTTTGTCTCCTAGCTCACCGATAACTGAACAACAAAACCCGCCCTGATTAAAAGCCTGGTTACAGATTGACTGAACGATCGCTCAAAAACCCGACTGCAATCCTAAACAAACCAACGCTAACAGCCCGCCTGTCAAATAAAACGCACCGACAATTTGGGTTTCTGACCAACCGCTTAATTCCAAATGGTTATGAAACGGTGACATTTTAAACAGCCGTTTACCGACTCCAGCCTCATCTTTTGTGGCTTTGTAATAAGCAACTTGGGCAATTACCGAGATCGATTCCCAACAGAAAATGCCACTGAGAACAAATAAACACCAAAGATTCTGACTCAATAATCCTACCGCCGCGAGAGCGCCACCTAAAGCCAGGGAACCGGTATCTCCCATAAACACAGCGGCGGGGTGGCGATTATGCACAACAAACCCCAGACAACTGCCACTGAGACAGGCACAGAACACCATTAAACCCGGTGACGTTGGGGCAACGATCGCAGCCAGTGCCAAAAGCGCGATCGCACAGGTTCCTCCAGCCAATCCATCCACCCCATCGGTAAGATTCGTGGCATTACTTTCAGCCGCCAGAACAAACAGCGCCAGGGGCCAAAACAGTAATCCTAAGGGTAAGACTATCCCAAACGGGAGTGCGATCGCGGTAATACTAATCGGTTGACTTGCTGCCAGCCAAATACAAAACATCAACCCCACGCTGATCTGTAGTGCCAATTTCAGGCGAGGGGAAATGCCTTTATTAGAACGGCGGCGGATAATTTGCCAATCATCCAACCCGCCAATCATCCCGTAAGCCAGGGTCACAACGGATACAACTAAAACATTCACAAACTCTTGCCCTGCCAGTGCCAATCCCGACCAAACTAGAGCAACTATTACCGCCACAGGTACAAAAAACACCCCACCCATGGTAGGGGTTCCAGCTTTTTGTAAATGAGTTTGGGGTCCATCTTCCCGGACAATCTGACCCATTTTCAACGTTTGCAGAAACGGGACAACCCAATATCCCAGTGCCGCTGTCAGCACTGCACAAATCAACAGAGGCAACGTCATGGAGACTCCGGCGAACAGGGAGCGTTCCCCCAACCCATCTAGAATCAATGATCCCAGACTCAAACCAACGGCTAGTAACGTCAAGAGGCTGGAACCCGTTAAATTAAACGACCGCCCAGAAGTTAATTTTGCGTCTATCACGGACAAAACATCCCTTTATCGAACTTCCTCACACACAATCAGACGCATGGCGTCTTGACGATTCCCGTGTGACCCACGGCACTGATGGGAATCGTAACATCAATAGGGTACTTGCAATCAATCCTTCAAGCAAATTTACTTATTGTTGCCGGATGATTCATCACGATCGCTAACTATAGAGCAACTTAATAGCGGAAAACTGCCGCGATCGATGATTGAGCGGGTACGCGCTCGGACTCTACAGCAAAAACTGTTCCACCATTCAAAACCGTATAAACGGCTGCTAAATCCAATAAATCTTGGTCACCAGCCTGGTGTTGCTCATGTAGCTGCACCGTGTTGCTCTGTGGGTCAAAGCTACCCCACTGCTGATGGTTGACGGCGACAAACAACGAATCAATGCGTTGATTATAAGCCGCCTGCACTACTTCTTTCAGGGCAGCAGAGGCTTGTTCCTGATTATTTCCAGAAAATTCTCTGAAGCGGTCAATTGCGTCTTTCTCTGCTTGTTGAAACTTAGGCTGCACGATTGCCCAAGCTTGGGTATGGAGATCCTCTGGCTTGGAGAGTTCTGGATTACCTGTAATGCCTTCGTCCAAAAGATGGGGGTAAGAATTCACTCGTTTATAAATTGGCAGGAGATAGTCTACACCCGCTACCACTAGGGGGACAGTCTCATCTGGTAGAAACTCTTGTATCCCTTGATTCACTTGGCTGAAAAAACGGATGATCTGAATTTCAACGAAGATAGTAGGTTCAATACATCTGTCTTACGATAGGAAAGCCATGCTGATCCGCTATGATGCATATCAACAATGGCTCTCATCCTTGTAGTGTGAGCATCTTGCTCGCTACTAGTACCCAATCCAAATGCTTAACAGCTTTCTAAACGCTACCAAAGGTAGGAATTGGGCTATTCGTCGGACGCCCAAAACTGGGTAGGTCAACATGAGTGATATTGCGATTCCTGACCGCTAGCCGATAGCTGACACTTTGCAACTCAGCATGAAGTTGGCGATTCTCTCGTTGTAAGTGGCTCACCTTCTCTCTCACCGGTGCCATGCGTTCAGCGAACTTCTGGCGATAAATTTGGGGTAGCTCCTGAACCACCTGCTCTAACATGCGAGAGCGATCGGTTAATTCTTGCACAGACTGGCGCAACTGATAAATTTCTTGATCGCGAGTTGTAATCTGCTCTTGGTAAAATCTGACTTGCTGCTCCACATCTTGCAACTGTTCGCGCAAGACTCGCATTTGGGCTTGATGACGCTCAGAAACCTCGGCTGGCGGTTTAAAGTTCGCATTGCCTTTAACCAAGCGAAATAGCTCTTGAGAGAGTTGCTGCACGAGCTGATCTCTCAGATGTAACTCTTCCCGAAGGCGAGACACTTCAGTTTGCAGCGCTGGTAGGGTTGGGGTTTCAGTCGCGTTCACGATAGCTTACAGCTCCAATACAATAGGGACTCCCAATAGCAGAAGACGATGGGCAACGTCGCTCGGTGATGTGATTACCCTGTAGGAGGATGATATCACTACTAGGGTTATGCTTGACACGTTAACTCCAAAATAGTCATTTGTCATTTGTCATTGGTGGTTGGGGATTAGTTAGTTCCTCTTGCACCAATTGCGCTAACTTTTGGGCGGCACCTGATTCACCTCGGACTGCCCGCAGGCGCGATCGCATGTCTTCTAGTTTTTCGGGATGCTCTAAATACTCAAGTACCAATTGTGCCACATTCTGAGGTTTCAGTTGACCCACGACTTCTGGGACAATTTCCGCTTTTGCCCAAATATTGGGCCACGCAAATAGGCGTCTTTGTTGCAGAATCAGCCAATTAATCAGTTTGGCAAAGCTCGTTCCTACTCCGGGTAACCGGGCTAAC
Organism: Coleofasciculus sp. D1-CHI-01; assembly: GCF_040218875.1. Classification (NCBI taxonomy): domain Bacteria; kingdom Bacillati; phylum Cyanobacteriota; class Cyanophyceae; order Coleofasciculales; family Coleofasciculaceae; genus Coleofasciculus; species Coleofasciculus sp. D1-CHI-01. Next base: position 94,029 of record NZ_JAVJQP010000088.1, on the reverse strand, counting down.
AATCCGGGTAATCCATCCCAAGCCCGCATCGCATCCAGTTGCTGAGTGGGTAATAAGACGATCATGGGTACACCGAGGGAACCTAATTCAGCCGTATTCGCTCCCACTGTGGTTAAGCACAGACAGCATTGGGATAATATCTCATGGGCGGGAAATTCGGTTATAAGTTCTACGGTTACACCACTCGCCATTTTGAGTCTTGAGTGTAGGGGCGGGTTTAGGGAATTTTGTTTCGCGATTGATGATAGCTTGGGTTCAAAACCCGCCCTGAATAATGTAGAGACTTCGCTCAAGGAAACCTGATTTTGAATGTAGGGGCGGGTTTGACTACTATCGTTTGTTGTCACCCGGATATTGCTCAACCCGCCCTCATCTCCCCTATCTAGCATCACCAATCTCGCCGCCCCCCATCCTAATTTCTGAATCAGGGGATTTTCTTGGGGATCAGCAAAACGGGCTAGCGTGGGTAAATCTAAGGTTGGTGCAACAGGAATCACAAAACGGGTTTGAGGTCTAACGTTGTGAATGTGTTCAGCAATAGCTAACCCTAATGGTACTCCCTGAATCAATTTGGCAGGTTTTGACCCTGGAAGTAAACCAATCCATTCAATTGGGGAAGTGTTAAGTGTTAACTCCCTCTGCTTCCCCTGCTCCCCCAGCTCCCCCTGCTTCCCCTGCTCCCCTAGCTCCCTCTGCTTCCCCTGCTTCCCCTGCTCCCCCAGCTCCCCCAGCTCCCTCTGCTTCCCCTGCTTCCCCTGCTTCCCCTTCTCCTCTGCTCCCTTACTCCCTCTAGCCACATCTGCCATTAAATCTCCAACTACCGTTAACTTGTGGCGATATTTTTTCGGGGCTTTGGCGATAATATCTGGTTTCATCACCCCGAACCGATCAATCCAGCGATGCCAACGGGCATCCCATTCGGCATAAACAACGGTACGATATCCTAAGCGAGAACCAATCACAACCGGAAAAAACTGATCGCCGCCTAAGAATACCACCACGCCGCGATCGCGCCAGTCCCAATTTTCGGCAGTTTTCCCCCAAAGTAAAAAGGGAAAGAAATGCTCTGCCCCTTGCACTCGGTCTACTTCGGGGTAGGATTGAACAATCTGGGCTTCTTTGCCTGTAGCATTGGGACAAGGAGACAGGATAACCGAGATGCGGACGAATGTGCGATCGCATTTTAGTTGCTGGCGCAAGGCTTTGACTACAGGACGTACCCAGGTGGTGACTTCACCCGGACCATTGGAGAGAATTAAAATGTCAGCATTGGTCATTGGTCATTTGTCATTTGTCATTTGTCATTGGTCATTTGTCAGGAAATATTACCCTTTTATCTGTCATTGGTCACTCCAATCCCACAATAGAATTAGCCAACTTTAGCAAAAATCAGCCAAATCAGTGAGTGCTATTCGTTTTGATCAAGTTCATCTCCAATTTCCCGGGACGCCCCAACCTGCGGTAAATGGTGTAACCTGCGACATTGAAGCAGGTCAACTGGTCGTCATTTTAGGTCCATCGGGATGTGGTAAAACCACAGTTCTCAAGATGGTCAATCGATTGTATGAACCCACATCCGGTGCGATTTATCTGGATGGGGTTAATATCCGCAAAATGAAAGTCACGACGCTGCGTCAGCAAATTGGCTACGTGATTCAACAGTCTGGCTTATTTCCTCATCAGACGGTGGCGGAAAATATTGCCGTTGTTCCCAAGCTTCTGGGATGGTCACGCTCAAAATACCAGTCTCGCATTGATGAGTTATTGACGCTGGTCGAACTACCCCCTCAAGTTTACCGGAATCGTTACCCGGCACAGCTATCCGGAGGACAGCAGCAGCGTGTTGGCGTGGCGCGGGCGTTGGCTGGTGATCCGAAGTTAATGCTAATGGATGAACCTTTTGGTGCCATTGATGCGATTACCCGCCAATCTTTGCAAGACGAAATCTTACGAATTCAGCGTCAACTGCATAAAACGATTCTTTTTGTCTCCCATGATGTGGAGGAAGCGCTGCGTCTGGGGGACAAGATTATGATTTTGCAAAAGGGTGAAATTGTCCAATTTGATACGCCGTTAAATATTTTGACGCACCCGGCTAATGATTTTGTCCGGGAGTTAATGGGTGCCGATGATATGTTGCGTCAATTAAGTTTACAGCCAGTAGAGGCAGCAATGCAGCCAGTTTCTCCAGATTATCAGCATCAGGACAATTGTGCGATCGCGCCTCACGAGAATTTGCGTCAAGCTTTATCCCTCCTCTTACAAAAAGGAACTCAGAGATTACCTGTCATGGATGAAGGAAAGGTAATTGGTGTATTAACCTTAGAGACGATTCAAAAAGCCGCTAAAATGGGTCAAACTTGATAGCCAGTCATCTGTCTTATTCGGGGTTTCGGAAAATACCCACTAGGCAAAAAAATAGTGTTACATAGTTTTTGGAATTATCCAATTTAAGATATTACTATGAACAAGTCGTCTTTTTTTGATGAACAAAAGGAACAATCACTCGTTAAAGCCAGAATAGTTGAGAAATACTTTTGGGCATGGGCAAAAGTTATCATTGGATTTTTGAAACAAAAAGAACAAAAGCAAAAGTCAAAGAAGCTGAAACTTGCTTATATTGACTTGTTTGCCGGTCCTGGTCGATATCAAGATGGTTCCGAATCGACACCGTTGCGTGTACTGGAAACTGCTATTCGAGAACCAGATTTTAGAGAACGCTTGATAACGCTTTTTAATGATGCTGATGCAAATAATACACAGTCACTCCAGAACAACATTCAGTCAATTCACAATATCAATAAACTAAAAAATAAACCCATTGTTATAAACCATGAAATTGGTGAAGAGATAGTTCAGAGGTTTGAACAAGTTAAATTGGTTCCCACTCTATTTTTTGTCGATCCTTGGGGATATAAAGGATTGTCATTACAACTGATTAATTCTGTGGTTAAGAATTGGGGGTGTGACTGTATATTTTTCTTTAACTACAACCGGATTAATATGGGACTAGGTAACGATGCCGTAAAAAATCATATAAATGCTCTATTTGGCGAAGAACGTGCGTCAGAACTTCGAGAAAAATTGCAGTTACTAAACCCAGCCAACAAAGAAATCGCTATTGTCGAAGAAATTTGTGAAGCGTTAAAAGAAATGGGTGGAGAGTATGTGCTTCCTTTCCGTTTTCGACATGAAAATGGCAACCGTACTAGCCATCATCTAATTTTTGTCAGTAAGCATGTAAGAGGTTATGAGATTATGAAAGAGATTATGGCAAAAGAAAGTTCGACAACCGAACAAGGTGTTCCATCTTTTGAGTATAATCTGGCAACAAACTTCCAACCTTTACTTTTTGAACTTTCACGTCCACTGGATGAACTTACAGATATGTTATTAGATGAGTTTGCCGGTCAAACAATGACGATGATAGAGGTTTATCAAAGACATCATATTGGTAAACGGTACATCAAGAAAAATTACAAAGATGCTCTTCTAAAACTAGAGGCTAAAGGCAAAATTACAGCAGAACCATCTAAGCGCCGGAAAAACACATTTGCCGATACAGTACGAGTTACTTTTCCACCAATTTAAGTTGTTTCGTAGACTGATGACGAGATAGTGGGATATCTTTTCCCCATTGCTGTTGGTGTTGTTTCCAAGCTAATGGCATCTCATCCCAAATTTTTCCATCCAGTTCTCTTCCTCCAGCTTTTGGTGTTCTACCTCCCCATTGTTTAAAGAAAAATGCGACATCAAACCTCTGACATTGATCACGAATACTTTGCGCCCACTCTAACTTCATCGGACGATATCTATTTCCCGATTCGCCACCCACAATAACCCAATGAATATCCGTTAAATTAAGATGTAAATCACCGAGAAGTGGTTCACAAGAGAGAAAACGCACATTTGCTGGAACTTGTCGCAGGGAATCAACCCGATGAACATAGTCCTGATTTTCAACCGATACCCCCATCCAAATATTGTTATGCCATTCTAACTGAGACGCTAATTCAACTAAATGTTCATGTCGTTTGGTCAAAATTTGATAGATATGCTGCGGAGTTTGACCCATCACATCAAACACGTCTTTGAGAAATTCGATAGGCACGTCTTCGTGAAAAAGATCACTCATAGAGTTAACAAAAATGCGACTTGGCTTGCGCCAACGCAAGGGTTCTTTTATGCGTTCCCGATGCAGGGTTAAATCAAATCCATTGGGAAAATTCTGATGAAACCGTTTAGTTAGTGCTTCTGCATAACAATGGGTACAACCTGGACTAACTTTGTTGCAGCCAGTTGTGGGGTTCCATGTTCGGTCTGTCCACTCGATACCTGTATGAGTGCTAGCCATATTCTCAGTCTACCCCTAACATTAATAGTCTTTCCTTTGCTTATTTATAGTACCGATGTATTGTAAACTTGTCCAGAGTTATGTGATTTAACTTTTGCCTGTTAATATTTGATAAGTTGCACCCGTTATAATAAAGGTTTGTAAACTGCTGTAAGGTAGCGGTATTAATCGATAAAAACTTTCATAGATGGTGCGTTAAATTTCAGTCTTTTTATCCTGAAATTTGGCTGAAGCGGTGCTGAAATTTATTTTTTGATCATTAACTGCTATGATTCAATTTAAATTCTAAAGACCTATGTGGCTATTTCCAGACTTTCACCCCCTAGCTGCGATCGCAACAATGCCTACCGCCGCCCAAACCCTACAGCCTCTGTGTCATACAGCCGGGGCGACGTTGTGGTTTCCTGAGTCGCTTCATCCCTCTGAACGAAATGATGTTTCCACCGAATCGTTCTATCCGGGTTCTCTTAAATCCCATATCGCCTCACTCTGGCAAACGCATCGCGCTTTTATTTTTGGTTTAGCAACGGGGGCGGTAGTGCGTCTGATTGCCCCACTTTTACCGGATAAATCCTCTGATCCGGCGGTTGTCGTTGTCGATGAAAGGGCGTACTTAGGGTTTGTTGAATAAGTTATGGGGAGATGGGGAAGATGAGGCAGATGGGGAAGATGTTAGCTGTTGGCGTTATTTCTGCCTTCTTGTACTAGAAACTATACCGTTCTTCTGCCCAAGGTTCACCTCGGCGGTGATAACCATTACGTTCCCAGAATCCCGATTCCTCGTGGTTAAGAAACTCTAAACCATTAATCCACTTAGCACTTTTCCAAGCGTAAAGGTGGGGAACCACTAAACGCAGAGGACCGCCATGTTCTGGGGGTAAAGGTTCACCGAATAGGGTGTGAGCAAAAAAGTTATCCTCGCGTACAAACTCATCCAATGTCAGATTTGTGGTATAGCCACCATAGCAATGTTGCATAACATGGGTGGCTTTAGGGTCAAGTTCAACCTGACTCATAAAGTCAGTTACCCTAATCCCCGTCCATTGCACATCCAGTTTTGACCAACGGGTCACACAATGAAAATCCTTGGTGAAATCATGTTGAGGCATTGCCATCATATCTGACCAACGCCAGGTCGTGGGTGTAGCTAAACCCCAAACCCGAAATTCCCAGTCATCAATGTTAACTTCGGGAGTCTCACCATAAGTTAGAACCGGGAAACCCTTGGTCAGGTATTGACCTGGAGGAACGCGATCGCTCTGTTCTGGTTCTGGTTTGTGGAAAAATTTTCCGATCATAGTTCAACTTGTCTAGATAACCATCCCGAAAAGAGAGTGTAGAGACATAGCCTGATACGTCTCTACTCCCCCATCTCCCCTCCCTGAACGGAGGTGTTCACAAATTCCTGCCACCCTACACTAGGCTTCTTCTTCCTCTTCTTCTTCAGTCGGATAGACAAACGTCGAACGTCCACTCAAAACTGCCTTACCCAGAGAGAGGGCTTTTTCCGCTTCCAATGATGCTTTGCGTCTCCAGTTAGCTCTACGTTTGTCTCGTTTTGACTTTGATGTTTTCTTCTTGGGTACAGCCATGGTTGTCAGTTAGCGAATTTTGCACAGCCTTTCCATTGTATGCCATGAAGCCAAGTTGACATCCTCACCGACCTAAAAGAATCGGTGGTACGGTGCTGTTTTCTTTTGTCCGACTACTTACCTCACTGTTCTTAGGTTGCTTCTCCGATTGCCGACACAACGCTAAGGCATCACTAAAGGACGGGGCTTTAGACCCATTAATTCCGGTAACAAAGGCAAAAATGGGATGATATCAGTCTTCTATAGCCCAAGGAGATTTGCTGACCTCTTCCTGGCGGAAGCGACTTGGCTGAAATGTTAGACTGAGTAAGCCAATGTAAAGATTAGGCAAAGATTGGGGATAGACCTAGACACAGGGATAGAAAACCTATCAAAATATAGGTAGTGTAAAAAAAATCTTTTGATCCTTCGACGAGGCTCAGGGCAAGCTTTTCATTTGTGACTAAGGGCTGGTTTTATTGATAAGTTATCAGTTTGAGGCTGTCCTACACGGCTTACACCTGCCTCTACAGGATAACTTTTGAGTTCCAAGGTAGCATTACTGGTCTATGTAAAGGAAGCTAACACTCATTTAATCGTTCACTCATTCTTTAACTTATGTTTTCCATCTACATTCTGACCCACAACGAGGAAATAGATATTGCGGCTTGCATTGAGTCAGCCCAGCTATCGGATGATGTCATAGTGGTAGATTCCTACAGCACAGACCGTACTGTAGAAATTGCCTCCAGCTACCCCGTTCGTGTCGTGCAACATCAGTTTGAGAGTCATGGCAAGCAACGAACCTGGATGCTAGAAGCGATTCCCACAAAGTATCAATGGGTTTATATCTTAGAAGCAGATGAGCGAATGACTCCTCAACTGTTTCAAGAGAGTTTAGCGGCAATAAAACGCCCAGATGCGGTTGGCTATTATGTGGCAGAGCGAGTAATGTTTATGGGGAAATGGATTCGCCACAGCACCCAATACCCCCGTTACCAAATGCGTCTTTTCCAAAAAGGAAAGGTTTGGTTCACAGATTACGGTCACACAGAACGGGAAGTTTGTAATGGAGCAACCAGTTTTCTGCAAGAAACCTATCCCCACTATACCTGTAGTAAAGGCTTGAGTCGTTGGATAGAGAAGCACAATCGCTACTCCACCGATGAAGCGGCTGAGACAGTCCGTCAGTTAGAACAGGGAAATGTCAATTGGTGGAACTTATTCTTTGGTCGATCAGAAGTTGAACGGCGTCGAGCGCTCAAAGATTTATCCCTGCGTTTACCTTTGAGACCCCTGTTACGGTGGATTTATATGTATTTCTTCCTGGGTGGTTGTCTGGATGGCAAAGCAGGAATGGCTTGGTGTACCTTACAAGCATTTTATGAGTACTTAATTTTGCTGAAAGTCCAAGAAATGAAGCAAATGCCACCATCTCATCTGTCGCCAGCTCATCCAATGACTGTCCTATCAGATGTTAATGCTTCTGAGGTATCTAATAATTATCATCTACCTCCGATGGAACGGAAATTAGCCTCCACCATTAAACCTTGAGATAAAGGTAGACATAAGTGGGTGGACACAATTAACGTTAACGGTTGAGATGAGGGAACAGGGAACACCTCGACTTCGCTCGGTGTGCCACAGGGAACAGGGAACAGTAAGGGTTTAAAGGTGGTTTACAAAACTTAATACAGCACCGTTTTCTTTTGTCCGACTACTTACACCATCTTTGGTATTTAGTCAAAAATATATCAATAAACTATTCTCCGTCTAGAGATTATATATCGATTCGGAGAATAGTAAATTTTTTTATGTGGGGATGCAAGGCTTGCATTGGTGTCAAGGTAAGCTCAAAAATCTGCAATATAGCCCTACGGGGATACGTTAGGACATTCCCCTGTTGCCTATTGCCTATTGCCTGTTGCCTTTTCACCCCATTGTATTGTCCTAACCTTAATGCGTAGTGCTATACCTTGGTTTGACCTCTCCCTAGCCCTCCCCTGCGAGGGGAGGGAAGCGGAATATATTTTTAGTTAAGTTATCGGTTTGGCGCCATCAGTTATCCGTCAAACCCGCCCCTACACCCCCTGCTTCCCCTGCTCCCTCTGCTCCCCCTACTTTTCATCTTAGTTTCATCAAGTTACTCAAAAGCATGAAGACTTGATGATCTTCCTTCATTTCTACTGACATCTAGTCAGTTTGTTGAATAAGATAAAAACAACTGAGCAAAGGTTAGGTTCAACATCTAACACAACGGAATTAGTTAAGAGTCATACCTAAAACTCAGTGTTCCTTACACAGTTGAATTTTACAGATGAATAATCAAACTTTTTCGCGCGTAAGACAATTGGTAGCTCCCTTATCAATTGCGGCGACGATGGTACTAGGATTATCTACCCAGGCTAATGCAATTAATCTCGGAATCGCTTCTGACTATAATATATTTGTGCTAGGCGATGTGAATCAAAGTAATACTGATTCTGAGGGTAAGGTCGCCATTGGCGGAAATGTCACATTATCAGATTTTTATGCAGGAATGAATCTGCCTCAAGACGGGAACAACGGTGATGTCTTGATTGTTGGTAAAAATTTAGCCTTTCAAAATGGTCAAGTTAGAGGCAATGCAGTTTACGGAGAAACAGGAGAACTTACTAATGTAACTCTTGAGGATGGGGGAACGCTTCGCCAAGATAATCCCATTGACTTCGCTGCAGCTAGTCAGGAATTACAAGCATTATCTCAATTTTTAGGAGGGTTAGAGGCTACGGGTACACCAGAAATAGCTCATGGTGGAATTACATTAACGGGTTCAGATGAAGACGAAAACATTTTTCATCTCAATGCCTCTGATTTAAGCACTGCCAGCAGCTTCAACATTGATGTAACTCCAGGTTCGACTGTCATTGTGAATATTAGTGGAAACGCCGCATCATTACAAAATTTTGGCTTCAATTTCAATGGTGGTATTGATCAGAGACAGAACATTATCTACAACTTCTATGAAGCTGGGGAGCTGTCAGCCAGTGGCATCGGAATACAAGGCAGTATTTTAGCGCCTTTCGCTGCTTTCGACTTTAACAATGCTCAAATTAACGGCAACTTAATTACCGCTTCACTAACAGGAGGGGGACAATCGAATAACTATCTCTTCAACGGTGATTTACCTGACCCAATCAGTGAAACGGTTCCTGAACCGGCAACATTAGCTGGACTAGGATTAGTCGCGGCTCTAGGAGTTGCTTCTCGCCGTAAAGGTAAGCAGAAAGTTTAAGCCTGTCAAACGTGAGTTCAGCAATTGGTGCGATAACCAACACGATAGTTTCATCGCACCTCAGTGACTCCAACCTAACCTAAGTCCATTTTTTCATGCACTCCTCACACTATCGTCCCTGACTTAATCCTTTAGGTCAGGGATTTTTGTATGAGATTCCTAAGATACACTTTCTGTGACAGAGGGTAAAGGAGAGGGCGACCCGATTTCATTAAATGGACTGGTGTTGTTCATTACAGCAGTTTGCTCTGCTATGCGGTACATTGTCGATCCCCCTAAATCCCCCATGGAACCAAAAGCGAAGCATCCTTTGGCTTCCCCATGGAACAAAAAGCGAAGCATCCTTTGGTCTCCCCCTTTTGAAGGGGGACGGAAGGGGGATCAAATAGGGGGACGGGAGGGGGATCAAATAGGGGGACGGAAGGGGGTAGGGGGACGGGAGGGGGATCTGAAGGGGGACTTTGATCTACTGTACTTTATTACAGCGCAAAGCGCTGTAAGCTAAGCGGGTCGCCCCTACAGGGCTTTCACCGGTGTGGCTTTCATCCATAAAAATGGGCGCGATCGCGAATTCAGACTGGGGTTTTTCAGACTGTAGTTTTCCGCTACTGATGATGAAGACGCAGGGAGTGCGGCATCTCCAAACCATGAGCGTTCATTAACGATTCATTAGCCATAACTTGCTGGGGAGTTCCATCAGCAATAATTCGTCCTTCATCCAGTAAAAGCACGCGATCGCACACTTCGATAATCAGTTCTAAGTCATGGGAGGAAATCAGAATCGTTTGCTGGGCGGTTTGGAGAAAGTTGATCACACGACGACGATAGCGCATGTCTAGGTTCGCGCTGGGTTCATCGTACAGAACCAATTGAGGACGCATAGCTAACACCCCCGCGATCGCGACCAAACATTTCTCACCCCCAGAAAGATTGTGAGGAACCCGTTCTGCCAGCGTTTCCACACCTGTCAGGGACAGCGCATCTTGAACGCGATCATTGACCTCATCCTCTGACATGCCCATATTCTGTGGACCAAAGGCGACATCTTCCCATACTGACGGTAATAATAACTGGTCGTTGGGATTCTGAAACACGAAGCCAATTTCTGGGCGAAACTCACCCACAACAACGGGGTTTCCAAATAAGCCAATATCTCCAGATGTTGGTGTTAAAATACCGCAAATCGAGAGAAATAGCGTTGTTTTTCCCGCACCATTGGGTCCAATTAAACCGACTCGTTCTTCAGGATATATATTAAGATTAGCTCCTTGTAAAACCTCAGGTCTGTCCGGATAGGAAAAACTCAAATCAGAAACCGCGATTGCCGGTTCTCTGGCACTGTCTGGGTTAGATACAAGTTGTTGTTGTGGTCTCATAATTCGTCATTTGTCATTCGTCATTAGTAAGGATTGGAGAAATTGTTTCCGGTTACGACTGCCTTTCTACCAGAATTTCAGCAACAACAAACCCAAGGGCGATCGCAACAGTTATTCCCAAACTAATTAAATCCCCACCAGAAACACGATTCTTGGGATTAGGCGGTTTACGATGGTGCAGAGTATAACCATACCCTCGCAATATCATCGCTTGATAAACCTGCTGAGACTGGTTGTAACTACGAACCAATAAGCTACCCACTAGAGACGCCAGCACATTCAGATTGCGGCGCGAGAAACGAGTCGCCCGAAACCCCCGCAGTTGCATCGCCCGTTTCATTTTGGTTAAATCTTCACCAAACTGTTCGATATAGCGGTACGTCAATAGCGTCATATCCGCTAATACCGCCGGAAGTCCCAGCGATCGCATGGCTTTGACGGTACTCAAAAACGGGGCTGTACCAAAGAGAATTAAACTCACGGTGAGAATAGATAAAAATCGAGTCGCAATCAGCGCTAGCGCCACGACTCCTTCTTGATATAGACTCAAAATACCTATCTGAACAATTACCGTACTACCCACGCTAAACGGTAAAAGTAGAGTAATCGCCAGCAAAAAAAAACCGGGGTAGCGCAGCCGCGATCGCAAAAACGAGAAGGGTAATCTGGAGAGGTAATAATACACCAGTGTCACAACGATCATCCCTGGGAGTAAACTTAACTGTTCAACAAATGAAAACGCAAAAATTAAGCTAAATAAGCCAATCAGTTTACAACGGGATTCCCAACGATGAATCGGAGAGTCCAAATTGGCATAAAAATCCAGTCCGTGTTTCATTAACTCTCCAACAATTCAGGTTTGACTTGCTTCAAAAACAGAGCCACGGCTGTCGTAAACGCGCCCTCAATTGCCATGAGTGGGATATGAGCCAATACCAATCCGGAAATTGCCATTTTTTCGGCTGATGCATCTATAGTTGCGGGAATATTAGTAATCACTAAAGCGAAAAATAGCAGAGTGGCTATCCCCAAACCTCCCGCACCTCCGATAAAGGCAAAGATACCCGTCACCACTCGATTATCCTTATCGAATTTTAGGCGCAATTGAAATAGGTGATACGCCAAAATTGCCGGAACGCCAAACATTGTGGCGTTTACTCCTAGAGTCGATAAACCACCATGCTGAAACATCACGGCTTGAAAGAATAAACCGATGAGAATGGCGGGAAACGCATAATATCCCAACATTGTGCCTAACAACCCATTCAGAATCAAATGGACACTCGCTGGTGGGATGGGGATATGAATCCAAGAGGCGACAAAAAAGGCGGCGGTGAGTAGAGATGCTTTGGGAATATTCTCTTGGGGATTCGGATCTCGGTTAATTTGGCGCAGGGAGTACCAAGTGAAACCTCCTGTAGCTGCGTAACCTGTGATACAGACAGAAGCAGGCAGGATGCCATCAGGAATATGCATAATTTTTGTGTAGTTTTGACCCTTCACTTCGGCAAGAGGGCAGGGCGCGTGACCCTTCACAACCCTCGATAGAACCGGGTTTGTCGGGACGGGTTTAGGGACTTGCGTTTCACAATTGATAATAACATTTATTCAAAACCCACCCTGACTTGTAGGGGCGGGTTTATGGACTTACGTTTCATGATTGATGATAACATTTGTTCAAAACCCGCCTGATCTAATTGTTGATTTTTTGACAATGAACAATGAACAATTCTAACCTAATTGTGACCACCTACTTAGCCTGTTTTGTTCCTTGGGCAAAATAGAGTGCTGTACCGACAAAACCCCAGATCACCGCAACTGACATCACCACAATTTGGATGGGTGTGAAGGAGTCATTCGTGGATTGAATACTCATCACTTGACTATCGGCGGTGTTCTCTGTTGCTGATTGATCCTCACCCATAGAAATAGTAATCAAATCTCCGTGACCCGCTTGGCGAACCTGAACTGCCCATTCTCCCGGTTGTGAGCGATCGGGAGCAAAGACAAAGCTACCCTTTTCGTCGGTGGTTCCTTGCAACCAAGGAGTAGAAGGATCTTGGGGAGAGTAAACCGTAACTTGGGCATTGGACATGGGTTCGCCGTTATCAAAAGCCGCATCAATTTTAATCGCCTGGGTAGTTTCATAGTTAATCTTGGCACCATGAGCTGTAGCTTTAGCTGACCAGCTCATCACTAACATTAGGATAAGGGGGACTAAAAATTTCCTCTTCATCGCTCACATTTTCTTAATGTCATAGAAACGATTGAAACCCAGTTGGTAACCATAACTACTCTTTATCATTCGTTATAATTTTCCTTATCGCCAAATGACATAAGACAAATAACCAATGACCAATTTAACTCGATTCGTTGGCAACAGTTTGGATTTCTTCACAGTGACCCTCACCAACGTGACCTAAACTGGGAAGAATTTCCTGAAGTTTCTGGTATTCTTCTGGGGAGAGTTCTGACTTTAGCTGCTGTTGGTCTAACTCTAGTGTGCCATCGTTGGCTAGAGTCGCTAATGGCTCAAACCCCAACGCACCAGTATTAATCTCATCATCAGCGGGTGCGCCTGCATCACCAAAGAGGTGATCAAAGTGGAACGTTGCTTCCAAGTCGGCGGTATCCCCTTGAGCAAGAATTCCCTTACGTTCGTCGCCCACAAATTCCCCACAGACAAATTCTAAGGGCTGATTCAGGGCAACGGTAAAGTCAATCGTTTGCCCCTCTTTCTCGGCTGTCCCTACCATAACTAGGGTTTGACCTTCAGCCGGTCCCTCTTCAGCTTTGACCATTTTCCAGGATAAAGCATTATATTGTCCGGCAGGGGCATCGGCAACGTCTTCGACGAGAATCGGTTCGGCATCTTCCCCACCTGCGGCTAAATCAACGGTGTGGGTTTTGTCAAGAACCACTTTTTCTTTCGCTTGCACTTTGCTACCCGCCTCAGCATTGAACGGCGGGTCACTTTGATAAGCGGTGATATCGGCTAAGTTGACATAAACATGGTCAAAGGCAATTTGCCATCCATCTTTTGATATAAAACCTTGGCGGACAAAATCCTCTCCATTCGCCCGGATTTCCAGGGTTCCACTCCCTTGACTTGCCTGAGTTGCACTCTGAGTTTCTGTTTGTGTCTGAGTGTCGCTGGTGGTTTCAGTCTGGGAACAGCCAACTAGCGTCCCAGTTGTCAAAACCATCAGACTTGTGAAAATGATTATTGGTTTCCTCATTGATGACCTTTGGCGGTTTTCATACTATACCCAATTAAATCCAACAAGTTTTTGTAATAATTCGCAATACCCCTAGAGGGCATCTTCTGGGGAACAGGTAAGAACGCTAATAGTGAAACCCGCCCCTACATACTCACACGCCATGCCCTCTTTCCGCAGTGAAGGGTCAAAACTATTTCATGCTTTTCCTGTTAGCCAATAGGTAAGCATTTCTCCTTTTCCCTTCACCTCAATAATCCCGCGTTTTTCCAACACATATTGATCCTTTAACCGCTCGTAAGTTGCCTGAGTGACTTGAATTCCCCCAGAAGTTCCTTGAGATTCCATCCGCGAGGCGACATTTACCGTATCTCCCCACAGATCGTAAATAAACTTTTTCATCCCGATGACTCCAGCAATCACCGGTCCGGTATTAATGCCAATTCGCAGTTGAAATGCTTCTCCGGTATCCATGTGAAATTGAGTAATCACCCGTTGCATCTCTAATGCCATATCCGCGATCGCTTCAGTATGATCGAATCTGGGTAAGGGTAGACCACAGGCAACCATATAAGCATCACCAATGGTTTTAATCTTCTCCAACCCATACTCCTCAGACAGTAAGTCGAACGTGGAGATAATGGTTCCGAGTAATTGAACCAATTCCGTCGGTGGCATTCGGCTTGATAGGGGTGTAAACCCAACAATATCCGCAAACAAAATCGTCACATCGTCGAATTGCTCAGCGATTAGGGCTTCCCCATGGTACTTGCCTAAGGTACTGTGATTTTGTTTCAACTGCTCGGCGATCGCCTCTGGCAAAATATTTAATAACAGGCGTTCCGACTTTTCCTGTTCCGCCCGCAAGTCAGCTTCCGCTTGGAGGCGCTGTTTCTCAACTTGAATACGCTGGGTGATATCTTCTAATACCCCTAAAACGCCAACGACTTTACCTTGGGCATCATGGATGGGAATTTTACTCACATCCAGCCAAACCGTTTGTCCATCAACGGGGGGTTTTTGTTTGGTTTCGACAACATGAAATTCGGCTTGATTCCGACTCATCACCCGCGCATCTTGCTGGCGGTAGAGTTCAGCAATGTCTCGACTGGGCAGTAAATCATAGTCTGTTTTACCCACCACAACCTCTGGATTGTCTAACCCGGCTGTCTTTGCCCACTTTTTATTGCAACCGAGAAAGACTAAGTTGATATCTTTCCAAAAGACTTGTTGCGGGATATTATCGATAACTAATCGTAAATATTCCTCTTTTTCTCTCAAGGCGGCTTCAGCTTGCTTGCGTTCTGTCACATCCGTGCCAATTGAGAGAACTTCAATTAATTCACCCTCCTCATTGAAAATTGGTTTATTTGCCCAGGTAACCCAAACCGTTTTCCCCGTCTTATGAATGGTTTCCACGGTTCTGATCCGATAGCGTTCTGGACGTTTGCGGATAGCTCGAATCAAAACAGACAGCATCCGTTGCGATCGCGGCGTATTCGGGACGAGAGTTCCGACTAGAGAACAATTGAGTAGTTGATCGTTATCGTAGCCAAAAAATGTCTGACCATAACGATTAATGAATTTAATTTGCCCCTGAACATCCCACCGCAAAATAATGCAATTGGGGGTTTCGACTAAATCTCGATACTGTGCTTCACTGGCTCGCAAGGCTTCCAGGGTTTGTTTATGCTCGGTAATATCCCGTGCTACCCAGAGAACAGAGTCTTTTGAGATGGGTGAAATACTGGCGGAAAACCAAACGGTTCGATCCGTTAAGGTGAGACGATACTCAACCTGAACCGTCTGTTGGCTATCGAGGGCTTGGTGAATATACCCGACAAACTGATCCGCCTGCGATCGCGCCAAAAGATCATACTCCGTTTTGCCCAGCATCGCTTCAACCGGTTGACCTAACAAATCTGGATTTGCTGAGACAATTTTCAGATAACGTCCTTGGCGATCTTTGACGAAAATTAGTTCCGTCATCGCCTCAAATAAGGCACGCAACTCTGAATCAGAGTTGAGGGAATTTGTCAAGGCTTTAGACCGTTGACATAAATGTGAGAGGGACTGACGTATCCCCATGGAGATTAACCCAGTGAGTAGGGCGACTAAGGCAAAAACCCCCAGCCAGACAAGCAGGATATGAGGGGTATAGGGATAAATAGCTGACCAATTGGTCATGGTTGACGGTAACATCGGTTTACATCACCGACCAGGCTTGCC
Organism: Coleofasciculus sp. D1-CHI-01; assembly: GCF_040218875.1. Lineage (NCBI taxonomy): Bacteria > Bacillati > Cyanobacteriota > Cyanophyceae > Coleofasciculales > Coleofasciculaceae > Coleofasciculus > Coleofasciculus sp. D1-CHI-01. Next base: position 78,007 of record NZ_JAVJQP010000088.1, on the reverse strand, counting down.
TGTGAATAGTTGCCCAGATGCTACCCTAATAAATCAATCTGACACCGTTGCACTGGTTCGGTTCGATATGTCCTTCCTAGCAGACCAAACGGCGCTAGCGCTTCACCCTACAGCAGGTATTTCCATTCATCCTGCACTAAGTAAGCGTGTGGGTGTGGCTAGCTCATCCAATCAGTCTGTCTTAGAAGTGAATTCCATGATAGCGACAGACGGAGAATCCGGCGTTGATTTTGATCAACCCTTACCATGGACGTTCTATGTTAAGCCTTGACGACTCCCCGCGCATAGAATGCGGGGGATTCTGAAGAGTAATTACTCACTCTCCCCTCCACTCGAATAGGCTGAGGTCATGCTTCCTCGAATGAATAGACACGCCATGGTGCGTCTCATAATCTTTGATTTAGAGACGGGATCTGTCACAATGATGTCCTGGTTGTTTCCCAGGGTGAGAAATTCATGGGTCGTGCTGAAAAAGTTGTACTAGCCTACTCAGGTGGCGTCGATACTTCCGTTTGTATCCCTTATCTCAAAGAGGAATGGGGTGTGAAGGAGGTGATCACGCTAGCCGCCGATTTAGGTCAAGGTGATGAGTTAGAACCGATCAAAGAAAAAGCCTTGACATCGGGCGCAGCCGAGTCTCTGGTGGCGGACGCGACTGAACGGTTTGTCACCGATTATGCCTTTCCCGCGATTCAGGCAAATGCGCTGTATGAAAATCGCTATCCCTTGTCCACGGCGCTAGCGCGTCCGCTGATTGCTAAATTATTGGTCGAAGCTGCCCACAAGTATGGTGCAGATGCCGTGGCTCACGGTTGCACAGGTAAAGGGAATGACCAGGTGCGGTTTGATGTGTCGATTACGGCGCTCGACCCCAACTTGAAAGTTCTCGCACCCGCCAGGGAGTGGGGGTTGAGCCGGGAAGATACGATCGCGTATGGGGAACGGTTCGGGATTCCCTCTCCAGTGAAAAAGTCGTCTCCTTATAGTATTGACCGGAATTTGCTGGGTCGCAGTATTGAGGCGGGGATTCTCGAAGATCCCATGGCTGAACCGCCGGAAGAAATCTATCTGATGACCAAAGCGATCGCGGATACTCCCAATGATCCAGAATACGTGGATATTGGCTTTGAGCGAGGACTTCCGATCTCGTTAAATGGTCAAGCCCTTGAACCCGTCGCCCTGATTACTCAGCTTAACCAAGTCGCCGGAAATCATGGGGTGGGGCGGATTGATATGATTGAGAATCGGGTTGTCGGCATTAAATCTAGAGAGATTTATGAAGTTCCGGCTCTGTTAACCTTAATCCATGCCCATCGGGACTTAGAAAGCCTCACGTTGACATCTGATGTCAGCCAGTATAAGCGAGGGATTGAAGACACCTATAGCCAGCTTATTTACCAGGGGTTATGGTACTCTCCCCTAAAAGATGCTCTAGATGCGTTCATTCAACAAACTCAGGAGCAAGTCTCCGGAAGCGTGCGGGTGAAATTCTTTAAAGGGAATGCCACGATTGTCGGACGAGCGTCTAGCAATTCCCTCTATACCCCAGAACTGGCAACCTATACCTCTGAAGATCAGTTTGATCACAAAGCCGCTGAAGGCTTTATCTACATTTGGGGATTACCCACTCGCGTTTGGTCAGCCAAAACTAGAGGTTAAATGCCAGTAGAGACGTTGCATGCAACGTCTCTACAAATCGCTAGGATAGAAAGACAAACTTTCACGTTTCAGCCTCAACGTCCCTATGCCCACCTATCCTGGAATTTCTAGCGACGCCTTCCGACACCCTCTTGACCAACAAGCTGAGGATGCCCTACGGAGTGTTCCTGGATTTAACCTAGTTGCCCGCAAATTCGTCGAATTTATCTACGAACGTCCCCAATTCGTCTATCTGATGGGCAACAGTATCCAGGTGGGACCGCGCCAATATTCCACAATTTACAGCTTATTTCGCGAATGTGTACGGGATTTAGATATCCATCCCGAACCCACCCTATTTGTCAGTCAAAATCCCCAAGTGAACAGTTATGCCTTAGGACAGGATCATCCCTATATCGTGTTGAACACAGGATTATTAGACTTACTCACTGAAGTCGAAATTCGCACCGTGTTGGCACATGAACTGGGACATATCAAATGCGGTCACACGATTTTAATTCAGATGGGAATCTGGGCGATGGGTGCGGCGGCATTTCTGGGAGATTTAACCTTTGGTATCGGCAATATTGTCACCAGTGGTTTACTCTTTGCCTTTTATGAATGGCGGCGGAAAGCAGAGTTATCGTCAGATCGGGCGGCTTTATTGGTCATCGATGATATCAATATCGTCATGAAAACAATGATGAAACTATCGGGGGGTTCTCATGTTTATGGTCATGAGTGCAGCCTTGATGAATTTATCCGCCAATCCGATCGATTTCAAGACCTTGACCAAGATAGTCTTAATCAAGTTTATAAGTTTTTATTATACAACGGTGGGAATGGTTCGTTTCTTACCCATCCTTTTCCGGTTGAACGCTTGCGCTATCTGCGAGATTGGGTCAAATCAGAAGACTATCGTCAAATTCGTCAGGGCAATTATCGACGAGTAACCGACGAAGGATCAGTCAATGTGCCATCCCAAGCGCAGCAAAACCAGGAAGCCCAACGATTACAGCGTCAACTCGAAGAATTACAACGGGAAATTAACCGGATGAAATCTGAGTCGGATCAGTCTTAAAGGTTTGTATGTAGTAAGCGCTGTCTTCGCTATAAACGTTCGCCTCGCTGACTTAAGCATTATTCTCCCCCTGCTAAGAGACGTTGCATGCAACGTCTCTACATGCTTCCCCTGCTTCCCCCGCTCCCCCTGCTTCCCCCGCTCCCCTTAACCGAACAGTATTGAGGACATTCTTTACTGTTCCCTGTTCCCCGTTCCCTGTTCCCTCGCCTCACCACAAGACTTATTCAGCAACCCCTATATATTTTCGCGAAAATATATATGATGAATTTATGTCAATATCAATTGTGAGGTCGTCAAGCTGAACACGTCGATGAGCGGTAGCCTTGACGCAGGGTGTCATCAACTTGCTACTATTAGACCTTCAGTAAGGGCGTGAGCGTCCTCTTGGATTTTCATGATCAGGGAAGTTATCTTAGATACTCGTCATACTGAGTCTCGTACTCAATCCAACCAGCTAGGATTCCCTCTTCAGCAGGCACAGGATGTTATCTATCAATTTTTGCTAGATACGGTTAAACAGCAACCGCCAGAAACCGTTTTGCAAGAATTTAAATGGTTATTTATTGACTACAATGCATCAGAAGGTAATCCAGAAGCGATTAACGCTTTATCAGAAATACTTTTTGCTAACGATGAAAAAGAATTTACAAATACCCTTAAACGTTCCTGTTATATTGTTATTAATAATTGGTACATCTCAAGAAATTTTACGGCTAGCCAAGACTTAGTATCCCTATTTTCTGATGTAAAACTGACGCGAAAAACATTATCGCAAACATTAAGCCGTCAAAGAGCATGGCTGTTAAATTTCATTAACAGTCAAGACTATCACGAACTTCAATTATTTATTACTCAACAAGTAACTTCAGATCCAGGTCATTGGAGTAACCGTTATATCTCTTATCTACTCGTTCCCCAGTATACAAATCTGAACAACCCCGTGGAGCAACGTGAAGCGGCGAGAATCTTGTCAAAAAAACTCAAAGATCAGTTCAAGTTTGATTTGGCAATGTATACGGCGCACTCTAAATCCGCAATTTGTCGGAAACCTATTTACAATAATCCTACAGGTTTAGGGGATAAAGTTGTTGATCTAATTAAAAAAATCGTAGTTAAGCATGGAATGTTTAACTATAAAAATGTCGCTAATATATTTTTAGAACAAACCAAAGATTTTAACTATAAACGATTTAAGAAAAGTTTACAAAACTATCTGATATTTTCGGTTAAAAAGAAAGAGCTAGTTAAATCCTTAAATCAAACCTTAACTGAGAAATTAAATGATCTCTACAAAGATTACCATGATACAACCATAGAGGCGGCATTACTCCTGAGAACCTGTAACCGCTTAATTGAATATTTAACCACTGAAAATCAGGATGAGCCGTCACCCCTGTTTATTTTACTCATGTCTCAAGGTCATCACTTAACCTTAGCGATGCTCTTGCTGAAAATCATTATGATTTGTCCGAACTCGCGTAATCATCTAGAAACTTGCATTGCTAAATTAATTCAATATTACACCAATTATTCGGAAGAGGACTGTCGTTGGGTGATTACATTTTTTGAAGTGTTTAAAATTACCTTTGCCATTCATACGGAAAATGTCCAATATAATCTGATCAAAATGGATAATACTACAAGTTCCGAATTTCAGCTAGATGCTTACCGAGTGTTTTCTCAGCTTCGGGACTATGTTAATTTGGAAGAGAAACCCGAAAATCAGTAGATCGAGAAGTTTTCGGTTTAGATGGGGTGCAGGGGGGCAGAAGAGAAGAGACGCTCCTGAAGAGTGCAAATGATTTTTCTCTGTCTTCAGTTAGAGACGAGTCGCTTCCAGGATAAAGTAGAATGTCACCTTGGCTAGAGATAGCGATCGCCTGGATAGTGATAAGCTAGGCAATCGTGAGGTGCATATCGCTTAGGAGTATAGCGTGAAACGACTGACTGAGATTTGGCGACAGATATTAACACTGGCTTTAGCCTGCGTGATGCTACTGATTGGTACGGCGTGTAGTAGTACAGTGGTAGACAGTGGGCGTCCAGAAAATCCTCCGGTTCAAGCTGGAGGTACGAATAACCCCTACAAGAAGGGGGGAGACAGTTACACAGAGAACAATATGTCTCTAAATCCTGATGTCAGCCGTAGGTTAAACGTATCAAACAACTCGGTAGAGCAACCTGAATTAGCTCGATTAAGCTGAGAACGGTGACGGCTTTAGACTTAGGATAATTCACTGACAATAAAAGTAAGGAGATTTTTTTATGAGCAGAATGATAGATTGGCTAAAAAATAAACGGTTTACTCAATTATTAACCGTGGCTTTAGCGGGTATCTTTGTATTCATCAGTACAGGATGCAATAGTGGAGTATCAGCGAAGACGGCTGACGATGTAACCAAAAATGTTACTGAAGTTCTCACGCCTACAGGCGGAGCGAAGGACTATCAGGGGATTGATTCTCCGAAAACGTCTCGTCAGGCAAAGGATAATGCGGACAAATTAATTAAAAACGCAGAGAAAAATCTAGAGAAGAAGGCGGATACTCCTGAAAAGTTTATCGAGAATTATCAAGAAGGAGCGCCGCTGAATAAACGAGTTGAGCGACTCGGCAAAGATGTGAAAGAGTCAGCTACTAATCTCACTGAGGGTGTGACTGAGGGAACTCAGAGGGGTGTTGAAAATCTCAAAGACAATACAACAGATGCGGCTGAAGATGTAAGCAAGTCTGCCAAGCGTTCGGCAAAAGAGGCAAAGGAAAAAACTGAAGATGTTGCTGAAGATGTAGCTAAGTCTGCCAAACGTTCAGCCGCAGACACGAAAGACAAGGTACAAGAGACGGGTGAAAATATAGCCAAAAAGACGAAACGCGCCGCAGAAGATACAGCCGATGTTGTGCAAGATAAAGCAAGTAAAGCCAGTAAATCAGCGCAGCGAGCATTAGAAGATACGGCGGATGCGATTGACTAGAGTCGGAACTCTTGACATAAATTGTCTATTAGTATAGAGGTTTAGGGCTAATTGTTAATAGCAATGAACCCTGAACAGCATAAAAAGGGTACGGTAGTATCGTGCCCTTATTTTGTTATCTATGACAGCTTATCCAGATCAACCTCAAGCCACTGATGTGGTTTTGGGCGGTTCAATCTCCAGAGGAGACGCTGTATTAGGCGGAATTGAAGCCGTAAAACAGCAGTTGAATCAGACACCCTCATCCTCTCCCCTATCCCTGAATGCCAAAATTGCCGCCCTCCATAACGCTCTGAATTATCGGCAAAAGGGCATAGCGATACTTATTCAAGCCTTAGATGATGAAGTGTGGGAGATTCACCAAACTGCTTATTCTCTCCTAGAAAAACACGCCACCACTCAAGCCGAATCAGCCTTAACTCAGTACAGTATCCGATTAGCCAAGGAACTCCTCAACCGTTACGAAGCCGGACATCGGGCGTTCTCAAGAGCGAATTTAAGTGGGATTTGTTTGCAGTGGGAAATCTTGAGCGAGATTGATTTAAGTGATGCTAATCTCAGTGGAGCCTATCTTAATCGAGTCGATTTAACCGGAGCAATCCTTAAAGGCGCGAACTTCAACCAAACTATTCTAAACGGTGTAGAACTCAGTCAGGCAAATCTCAGCCATGTTAACCTAACTGGTGTTTCCCTAAAGGAGACAAACCTCAGTCAAGCTGAACTCACAGAGGCAAATCTCAGAGGGGCAGATTTAAGTAATGCTAACCTGCAAGAGGCAAATCTGACTCAAGGGATTATCAGTTGGGCAAACCTGAGTAACGCTAATATAAGCCAAGCTAATTTTACCGAAGCTAATCTGGTTGGCGCAAATCTAATCGGAGCAGACTTGAGTGACGCCAACTTGAGGGGCGCTAAACTAAAAGGAGTCAAGCTGACAAACGCTAATCTAGACAATGCCGATTATGATGAGCATACCGATTTTCCAGTTGGATTTAGTGATTACGATAAATTAAGAAAAATTGGGTAGGCGCGGGTTTCATCATGACGTTAAACTCCTAATTACACTGTCAAAATGAGAGAACAAACTTTTCTGTGTAATCAGTGTGAATAAGCTCCCACCTCCCTACTCCATCTAGACAATAAATCCGTGAAATCAGTGTTTTGACAAATGACTAATACCTTTAATCCCCATCAAACCTTAATCGAACAATTAGATTTAATGATCCGGGCGCGTTATCCGTTACTTTATATCGTGGCGGTTGAAGAAGAACCCGTGGAAGAAGTATTACATTCAGTTGCTGTACAATCTCAACCCGAACGCCAAGTTTTACTCTGGGATATTGTGCGGGGATGGGAGGATAATGGGGCGGATAAGGGTTCAGTTATGGGGGCGCTGCATCGGATTCGCAAGACTGATCCTCAGGAAAATAGCTTATTTGTCCTCCGGGATCTACATTTTATCTTAAAAAATCCTCAGAGCGATCGCAATGCGCCCGTGATCCGAGAATTGAAGAATCTAACCAAGGAACTTAAGCGTTCTCGCAAAACCTTAATCCTCACCAGTCATACCTTAGAAGTGCCAGCAGAATTGAGTGAGGAAGTTACGGTTATTGATTTTCCCTTGCCTAATTCCCAGGAAATTGATTATCTGATTAATATTCTGGTCAAACCAGAAAACTTAAATGTATCTGGATTAGCGCGGGAACAATTAGTTAAAGCTTGTCAGGGATTGAGTCGTGCCAGAATTGCCCGGGTATTGGCAAAGGCATTAGCCGCCAAACAACAGGTGAATGAAACAGATATTGATGGCGTATTAGGGGAGAAAAAACAAGCGATTCGCCAAACGGGAATTTTAGACTTTTTCACCGCCCAGGAATCATTAAAAAATGTCGGTGGATTGGAGAATCTCAAGCAATGGGTACGGATGCGCCAAGATGCATTTACCGAAGAAGCGCGACGCTATGGAATTCCCAATCCTAAGGGAATTTTACTGGTGGGAATTCAGGGAACCGGGAAATCGCTATCCGCGAAAACCATTGCCCATGAATGGCGTTTGCCCTTATTGCGGTTAGACACCGGGCGATTATTTGGCGGGATTGTCGGGGAAAGTGAAAGTCGGGTGCGCCAGATGATTCAAATTAGTGAAGCGATCGCGCCTTGTGTATTATGGATTGATGAGATTGATAAGGCGTTTGGTAATATTGGTGCTGGCGTTGATGGGGATTCGGGTACATCCAGACGGGTATTTGGTACGCTGATTACCTGGATGCAGGAAAAGACGAGTCCCGTTTTTATTGTGGCGACGGCGAATAATGTGCAGATTTTGCCCGCTGAGTTATTGCGAAAAGGCAGATTTGATGAAATCTTCTTTTTGAATTTGCCCACGGAAGCCGAACGCAAGGATATCTTTAAGGTACATTTGCAACCCTTACGCCCTTCTCGGTTACGAGATTTTGATTTAGCTAGATTAGCACGACAGGGGAAGGATTTTAGTGGGGCAGAGATTGAACAGGTGATTATTGATGCCATGCATCGAGCTTATGGTACGGTGGTGAATGGACAACGGCGAGATTTTACCACAGAGGATATTGTGCGGGCGATAGAAGAAACGGTACCACTTGCTGCGATCGCACGGGAGCAAATTGAAGCGCTGAAACACTGGGCAGCCCAGGCGGGGGCGAGAACGGCGTCGAATGATAGTAAGTTGGTGGAGGAGTTAAAGCATTTTACCACACAGAAGGGGATTGGTCCATTGGAAGTGGATTAATGATCGGTAAGTTCCTCTCAGCCATGCGTTGATGGCGCTCGCATCGCAACTACAAGCGCAACTGCGAACTGGGTTGCTCACGTTCCGATCGCCAAATCTGCCAGTATACGCCGATCCGCTCAACGAAGACTCCTGGTTTCTCTGCATAAATGCGCTGTCCTAAACAGTATGCTGACTGCTGCAATTGGAGTCGGCGGCGGTCAATTAAGCCAATTAGGGCGTCTAGTTGAGTGCGATCGCAGCCTAGTTCGGGTTCCTGTTCCAGTAGCTGACGCAACATCGCTAAATCATGGTCATCCCCTAGATAATCGGCTAATTGTTTCGTCTGTGATGCCATTTCTGCCATTAAATCTGACCATACTAATTTAAGCAGTCGCAGGTGATACCAAAGGTATTTTACCCGCTTGCGCCAATCGTGAAAATTCTCAACGCTAGGCTGATTAAAGGCTACAATTAATGCTTTATCCCCTCGTTTATAGACACGCTGAACACTCTCCTGTATCGTTGACCAGTCATTGCTTTTAATTGACCAATCTTTGACCCGTTCCCGCGCTGCTTTAATCATGCCAAAATTGGGCTAATGCTTTGTCTATCTGTTCGTAAGCAATCCGCTGAACTCCCTCAGATATAGATTCGGATGCCTTTAATCGATATGCCATGGTCAAGTGTGCGATCGCGCTTAGAGTTAGAGTACGCTGACAATGTTTTTAGGGATAGGGGAGCTGGGGAAGCTGGGGAAGCCATGTAGAGACGTAGCATGCTACGTCTGGAAGCTGGGGAAGAAGGGGGGAGGAACAATTCAATTAGACCTGAGCATCCTTGTAAGCTGTTCGGCATTTAAACCTTAATGTCAATAATGGTGAGCATCCTTGTAGTAGTGCGTTTAGCGAAGCCATGCCGCAGGCTTTGCATCTTGCTCGCTACTCATACCCCATTTAAATGCATGACAGCTTATAGATATTATCGTGTGCGATCGCGTCCTACTTAGCCTCTCTCTTGGGGATTATTTGGACGGTTTGAGTGGCAATTTTCGCAGCTTACCACATAAGAGACTCGACTGTTCACTGGTTAAAACAATCGTTCCGTCGGGTAGTATGGCTCCGCCTAAATCAGCATCGGTCAAATCTGCACCACTCAAATCAGCGCCGCTTAAATCAGCTCCTCTCAGATTTGCCCCTCGTAGGTTAGCACAATGTAAATTTGCCCAAATCAAATCCGCTCGGCGTAAATTCGCCCCACATAAGTTGGCTCTGGTGAAGTTTGCCCGTGTCAACGTAGCTTTTTCTAAGACAATCCCTTCCAGGTTTGCCTGACTCAAGTCAATTCTCTGGAGATCTACGCCGTTTAACTCTAGGTTGCTGAGGTTAAATCCCCGATAATCCCGTTCGCCCGCCGCATACTCCTCCAGCAGGCGCTCAGGTGCCATTCGTATTCGTTCTAGTTTCTTAAACAACTCTTGCTTTCTAGCTGACGCTGAGGATTTGTTTGGGTTAAGGATATTTCGATCAGAGGATTGCATAATCTTCTTTACCTGATAAATTCAACATAGTTAATCTTCAGGTATTTGGCTGGAGGATTAATTGAGAACAGTCCTAATTTTCGGTGAATTTAATCTGCTTTAGAGGTAACTTAAACCACCATCCGGCGTGACTCTAATGAGTTCTCCTTTGTGATCTACGTCTCTATTCTTGAACTAAACGCTATTATAACAAACGTCCGCAGCCTCTAAGCGAGAGAGGAGAAGGTTTATGACTTAGGGAACAGAAAAGGAGTCAGAAGGAAGAGGAAAAGTTGTGGTGCAAATGTCTAGCTCTCTATCTTGCAGTTGTATTCCGCAAATAGGGCTTGCTGTATTAATGGATAAGGTAGACAAGACTGGGAGTTCAATATCTTTTTCGACCAAACAAGTGCTTTAGTTTTGGCATCTAGATGCTCGCGTCTTTTGGAATTGTCAGCCTGTTCCCTGTTCCCTGTTCCCTGTTCCCTTGCCTCACCACAACACTTATTCAGCAGCACCTATTTATGGCAAAAACGCTGATAAACCGTCACTAACCCATCTGCATCTCCGACATTGCCGGGAAAGAGTACCACAGGCAAATCTGGAAACTGAGGATGATCCGATGGGGTTCGCACGACAGAACAGCCAGGAATAATTTGACCCAGTAACCGGGCAGATCTTAAGTCTAATCCTGTACTTAAGACATCATTTGAGGTAATTCCACCCTTACTAATTAAAAAGCCAATATCTTTGGGTAAGTCTCGAACAATATCCATTAATAATGCCGAAACTGCTGCGCCAAAGTTTAACCGAGTTTGCACGTCTTTAAAGACTAATTCCTCACGACTGGTATAAATGACGGCTGTTTTATTCGAGTTGTAAATCTCGCCAACGGCGGCGACAACTTTGGCTAAAAGTGAATCCCGTTGGGATGCTGACTCCTCAAGTAAATGACTAACATCCACCTCAACGCCGACAATATCAGAGAGTTTCAGGAGTTGTTCAAGCTGTTGGGTGGTCTTTTTAACATGAGAACCCACCAACACAACGCCCGGTTTCCCTTCTCTGACATACTGTGCCATATTCTCTGGCGGGACGGGTTGAGCGCCCAGACTCGCCAGAGAGGTTAAAATACTGGCAGCAGAACGAAATAGGAAACGTTTCCCTTGGGCGGCGGCGCTGAGGACATCGGCGGCGAATTTATCTAAATCGGCTTGAGTTTCCCCATCAACGACACCACATTGGTTCCCACTCAAATTAAGGAGGCGTTCTAAACTTCCTGAACGAATATCAGAGAGGACAAAGCGCTCAACGTTTTCGGCTTTAATCCTTCCCTTGGTCTTTTCTTCCACATAATCGGGTAAATAGCTGTGGTGATAGCCAAATACCGAGTCACGGGCAAATTCGGTTTCATGGACGGGTGTAGGGACACCATCCACCATTAGATAATGAATACTGTCGCGGGTGACTCGTCCACCTTCAAAGAATGCAGGAACTAAGAAATGAGCATCAAAGGGTCCCACTTCTTGGGCAATCACATCGGTTTCCACGGGATAATGTCCGCGTAGGGTGGAATCAGAGCGACTGACGACAAGAAAATCGTCGATTCCTTCAGTTTCTATGGCAATTTTCAGATTATGGCAAACCTCACAAGTGACTGTGGCGGCTTCCTCTGGGGTTAACGCCCGCGTATTCGTCAGGACAAAGAAAATCGGTGAAGCGTCGGCTAGTCCTAACCGTAGAGTTTGCACATCCCAGCGCGTCAGCAGCAAGCAACTGTGAACGGTTTGGGAACCGGTGGGGTCATCATCCAAAACGATAATTTTGGGTTTGCTGGTCATGCTCTTGGTATCCTGCGATCGGCAAGGGTCAATTTATCCCTGAAATTCAGGGTATCAGGATCTTGGCGAGAAAGCACGAACCACTGTAGAGACGTGCCATGGCACGTCTGGGAGATGGAAGGGAGTGAACTCAACACTGAGTCAGGGCGGGTTTTGTACTAACGTTACTATCAATTGCGACAAGAGAGTCCCTAAACCCGCCCCTACACATCGCGGGTTTTGTACTAACGTTACTATCAATTGCGACAAGAGAGTCCCTAAACCCGCCCCTACAGATCATGTCCTCGAAGGTCGTGAAGGATCAACCAACACTCAACACGTTCCCATTAGCCAATAGGTTGTCATTTCCCCGCGCCCTTTAACTGCGATCGCACCTCGTTCCTGAAACTGGAATTTGTCGCGTAATCGCTGGTATGTCGTCTCTGTGACTTGTATTTGTCCCGGTTCTCCCGACGATTCCATCCGCGAGGCGACATTCACCGCATCTCCCCACAAGTCATAGATAAATTTTCTAATCCCAATCACCCCCGCCACGACTGATCCGGTATTAATTCCAATGCGAATTTGCAATGACTCACTGTGTTCGGCTTGAAACTGAGTAATCGCCTGCTGCATATCCAACGCCATCTGCGCGATCGCTTCTGCATGATCTTCCCTCGGCTGTGGTAATCCGCCAACCACCATATAAGCATCACCAATGGTTTTAATTTTCTCCAAACCATGACGTTCTGCCAACTGGTCAAATGTGGAAAACATCTGATTGAGTAAATTCACTAATTCAATCGGTTTTAACCGCGCCGATAACGGCGTAAACCCGACAATATCCGCAAACAGAATTGTCACATCATCAAAATTCTCCGCAATCGCTGATTGGTCTTGTTTCAGCCGTTCTGCAATTAGTTCAGGCAAAATATTCAGTAATAATTGTTCCGATTTTTCTTGTTCTAACCGTAATGCCACCTCTGCCTGTTTGCGATCGGTAATATCACGCGCCACCCAAATCACCGAATCATCGGAAAGCGGTGACAAATTCGCCGCAAACCAAATATCCTCTCCTGCCAGATTGATGCAATACTCGATATTCACCGTAGCTTGAGTTAACAACGCCTCTCGAATACTATTGAGAATAAAATCTACCTGACTGGAATCGAAATATTCCAACAGAGTTGTTCCCAATATGTCCCCCGGAGATTTACACCATTTTCCTTTATTTGTAGGTGCCACCTTCAGACAACGACCCGACGCATCCACCACCAGAACCATATCCGTCATCGCGGCAAAGAGTGCCTTCATTTCTGCCTCGGCTTTCTTCTGCTGCATAACTGGACCCAACTGCGCCGATACGACAGACACCAATTCAATCCAATTTTCATCATTTTGGTGTTCTTCTGCCATAAAAAACACTAACACCGCTAAAACCGGGGCAGAGGTTTGCGGCGTCGCTGGGGCAACAATGGGTACAGCAAAGGCTGATTTTAACCCACAGTCGGTTGCCAATTTGAGTCGCAAGAAAACATCATCAGTTTCGGTGGCAATATCACTAATCCATTCGGGTTCACCGTGACACCAAATCCGTCCCGGTATTTCTTCTTCGGGTAAAAATGTTAGGGCTTCACTATACTCTCGGAATTGTTGCAGGGCGGTGATAACCTCTGGATCAAGTCCGGTCTGTTTGTAATACCAACGATGGCTACATTCTAATGCCATTCCGTCTGTCGCTGGAATCCAGACTTCGCCATAAATCCAGCCCGTAGTTTGACACACTTGATGCAGGGCAATTTCTAAGGCGGCTTGAAAATCAGGGGCGGCATTAATCGCTTGACTAATTGTTAGCAGTAACTCAACTCGTTGTTCAGCCTGTTTGCGTTCGGTGATATCATTAATTACCGCCAGTATGCATTCTTCTTCGCCAATTGTAATTAATTCTGCGGATAACAATCCCGTTCTGACTTGACCCGATTTGGTATAAAAATGAAACTCTTGATCCCGAATAGCACCTGTCTTTTGTAATAGGCTACGGAGTCGGGTACGTTCTTGGGGTTCAACCCAAAAATTGAGTTCAATAGAAGTATGAGCAATCACATCCTCTAGGTCATATCCGGTAATCTTGAGAAAGCTTTCATTTACCTCAATAAACGTTCCCTCAGCCAGAGTAGTAATCGTAATTGGGTTCGGGGATGAGCGAAAGGCGAGAGCAAACTTTTCTTCAGACAGGCGTAAGGCGGCGGTGCGTTGCTCAACTCGTGACTCTAACTCAGTTTGATTTTTTTCTAGGGCGGTAAAGAAGGAGTATAACTGTTGACTCATTTGATTAAAGGATTGAGCTAAAATTTCAAGTTCATGCACCCGAACCGGAATTTTGCTATCGACTTTTACCTGTTGGTTAAATTTGCCCTGGGCAATTTTCGCCGCCGCTATGCTTAACTGGGTAATCGGCTGGGTAATCCGTCTGGCGGTGAAGATTCCTAACCCTGTTGCTACAACAAACGCCGCGAAGCATAAGCTAATCGTGGTGCGGGTATTGTCATGGATTTGTTCCATGAAATCCGCTTCCGGTATCGCCACCACAATCAACCAATCTAAGCCATGATCATCTTGGAAAGGGGTGACTTGTAAATAATAGCGATCGCGGTTTAGATTAAAGGATAGCTGTTGGCTCTGGTTATTCTGGTTTAAGGTATCAACGTTTTGGTTTAAATACTGCGCGGTTAATTGAATTAAGGGATCACGGCTATGAGTAGCAAATAGGCGTTGAGTTTTATCGCCATCCTGAATAAATCGCTGTTCTGATGTGGAACTGGCAACCAGTAATCCGGATCGTTCAATAATAAACGCTTGTCCTGTTTGACCAATTCTTAAGCTGTTGAGGAATTTACTAATTTCAGATAGTAAAATATCAGTACCAACCACACCTAATAATTTATCCTTGTCGTCAAATACCGGTTCAGCTAGGGTAATCCCTAACCGAGAATGGCTAAACATGACATAAATAGGACTCCAAACCGTTTGACCTTTAAAAGCAGCCTCTTTATACCAGGGGCGGATGCGAGGGTCATAATTGGCGCGACTATCTAACCGTTGTTTAGGATTCCCTTGGCTGTCGGTTGTGTAGGTATGAAAGTTATAGTTAGTGGATTGATCGGCAACTTTCAGCACTAAGCGGCTATCCTCGGTATAGCCTGCGCCAATATACTCTCCTTGCTCGCTGCCGAACTGAATGGTATTAATAGAGTGGGTAATCTGTACGAGTTGCCACAGATAGCGCTCACTGGGCTGATCCTGAGGGAGCACCTGACCCCGACGCACGGCATTGACGAGAACATGGTTGACTAGATGAGGTGTTTCCAGGTAACTATCGACATGTTGTACGATGCGATCGCTAACCTCGGTCTGTAACTGCGTAACCAGATTGTCAACCGCCTGCTGTCCATTGCGAAAGGAGAGATATCCAGTCAACCCTACCGCCGCAAAGATCTGGAGCAGAAAGGGAACCACCAGAACCACGCGCAATGGCATCTTTTGACTGCGTTTAGCGCTTTTGACAAGCTGACGGGTAATGGTTGGCAGTAACATGGGACAAGGATCACCTACATGAATAACACGGTATAAACTCGTCGATTTGACTAATCAGGTTTTCTGGCGTTGCATCATCAAAGCGAAAAGCTACTTCCTTTTGTACCAAAAACTTAAGTATCCCTAAAGTATCGCTAAAGTGGATAAATCTCTGTCTTCCTAGACAAATGCCAAGTTGGGACTCCTCGATTGATTTTTCCAAAGGAATCCTATAGTATCTCTAATGGGTTGGGATGAAAATAATTCTTCCTGTAAAGAAAATACAGGACTCATTGACCAATTTCCGCACAATTTTGGGAAAATGACAAAATTTACCCATACGGTGTCATACAGTTGCCATGAAAAAGCCCTGTTTTACCATTCTTCGGCTGTATTACTGGAGAGGTAGAGACGTTGCATGCAACGTCTCTACAACAGTTCGTTTGTCCACTACAACCTCTGTTCCCTGTTCCCTGTTCCCTGTTCCCTGTTCCCTGTTCCCAGCTCCCCCAGCTTCACGTTTGTGCGGGCAAATAAACCGTAAATAAACTACCTTTGCCCAACTCACTCTCGACTTCAATCCTACCCTGATGAGCTTCTACAATCCGACGAGACAAGTATAATCCCAAACCACTCCCCGATCGCTTATGCTTTCCTTGGCGAAATCGCTGGAAAAGAGTAGCAAGATCTTCTGGACGAATACCTGATCCCGTATCTTGAATGGAAATTGTCACTAAAGGGGGTTGACCATCTGCCGAGTTTGTGGAATCCGATTCTAAACCTAAATTAATATCGACCGAGCCCTTTTCCGTAAACTTGACCGCATTGCCAATTAGATTAGTGAATACGCGGCGGAGTTCAAGCCGATCGCCCATCACCCGACAATCGTCTGAATTAGATGAAATAGCGCACTCTCCTACATTCAGCCTTAACGCTAATCCTTTTTCCTGGGCTAAGGGAGTCAGTTCTTGAACGACTTCCTTAATCATTTCCTGAGGATTTATTGAAACAAAGGTTAACTCTTTAGACCCAGCATCGTGGCGATAAACTTCCAACACCGTATTCACCATCTGGACTAAATGTTGGTTGCTTTGCTGGATAGAAACGACGGCTTCTACGGCTGAATCAGGAAGCTCTCCAAAGCTTCCCCGTTTCAATAAACTCAGCATCCGATCAGCGGCGACTAAGGGGGTTCGCAAATCGTGGGTGAGACGAGAGACGAAATCTTCTCGCTGACGCGCCAGTCGCACTTGTTCATCAATACTGTGCTTAAGTCGCAGTAGCGATCGCACTCGCGCTAATAACTCCCCCACATCCACAGGTTTGCGAATAAAATCATCCGCCCCCGCATCGAGTCCTTCAATCGCACTCGACTGTTCATAAGCGGTGATCAGCAAAATTGGGATAAACGCCAAACTGCTATTTTGACGAATCCGCCGAGTCACCTCATAACCATCCATTTGGGGCATCATTACATCCAGCAAGATTAAATCAGGAGGTGATTTTTCAACGATTGCTAATGCGGAATATCCATCTTCAACTAAACTGAGGTCATATCCTTCAGTTTCTAAGATGGTTTGCATTAGGAATAAATTGTCTGGCGCATCATCAACTGCCAGAATCTGCTCTATTTTTGGCTCAGGTAGATTCATTTTTCATCTATTTATACTTGAAAAGCATCGTAACTCCAAAACATTTTAAAAGATTTAATTATAGGCAGGTACTTTAATTTCTGTCAACTTCCCCGAATAAGAAATATAACGCGGCAGTTCGACGCGAAAAATTGACCCTTCTCCCACTTGACTTTCTACCGTAATCTTGCCCTGCATCAATTGAACTAAGGATTTGGTCATTGCTAATCCTAGCCCTGTACCGGGGTATTGCCGGGCTATGGTCTGATCAACTTGGCGGAAGGCTTCAAAAATATAGTCTAATTCGGCTTGAGACAGACCAATTCCCGTATCCTCAACGTCAATAATCAGTCGTTGCGATTCAACCTCGTATACATTGACCCAGATCGACCCTGATTTGGTAAATTTAACCGCATTCATGAGCAGGTGTTTTAAGACCTTGTGCAAATGAGAGCGATCGTTGATAATTGAGGAATTTTCGAGTTGGATTTTTATCGATAAGTCTAAGCCTTTCTGTAGTGCCAAGGGACGAACATCATTAACCGTGCAATTGACCACTTGATCGATATTAAATTCTTCCGCCTTAAGTTCCAAAGCCCCGGCTTCAATTTGAGCAAAATCTAAGACTTCACTTAAGAGTGATAACAGATGCTTGCCATTTTTTAAGATACATCGTACCATCTTTAATTGTGAGAATGTCAGAGATCCATGGCGTTGGAGTAGGAGCATTTGAGCAAAGCCGATAATCACATTCATCGGCGTCCGCAATTCATGGGATGTCGTGGCTAAAAACTGTGATTTAAGTTTAGAGAGTTCTTTTAATTTTAAATTTTGACGTTGAATTTGTTGCCGTTGTTGGGCTAATTCTTGATTTTGCCGGACTAGCTGTTCATTCGTCTGGCGCAACTGCTGATGAGCCAGTTCCACCTGCTGTTCGGCTTGGTAGATGCGAATCGCGTTTTGCAGAATCCGTCCTAAACTTGTCGGTGAAACCTTATCCTGAGACAGGTAGTCTGACGCCCCAGCTTTCATCAGCGCCACGGCGACTTGCTCATTACCGTGAGCGGTGATTACCACCAAGGGAATCTTGACGCCAGCCTTTCGCAAATCTTGCACCAGGCTTAATCCATCTTTGTCGGGGAGAGAGTAATCCAGAAAGACACAGTCAAATGTCTCACGCTCAATGAGAGCGATCGCGCTATTATAGTCACAGGCTTCAACATAATTGATTGACAAGCCCGTGGCATCCAGAGCCTGACGCACAGCTAAGCGATCGATGTCCTCATCATCAACGAGCAGAATATTGAGCATTTCTTTCATCAACGAGCAGAACTGAAGGATTTCTTCATCACCAAGGTCAGCATTAAGCTCACTGTTGTATCCCAGGGAGAATGGCAACTGGTGCGCCAATGCTATTGCCCTAACGCACAACTCAATTAATGGAGGTTACAGCTTGTTCTGGGAAGTGAGTTTGCCTAAGCTGGCATTGAAGATAGTCCAACCTTTGTCTTAGATTGTATGCTGGTGGCTATGGTTTTCGTCTCAGTCCATAGGCATAATCACTAGAAAGTCTCTTGGAAATACTTGAGCAGCTTCGTAGATACGATGAAGCAGGGGAAGCAGGGGAAGCAGGGGAAGCAGGGGAAGCAGGGGAAGCAGGGGAAGATATTAGCTGTTCAGTTATTTTTGCCTTCTTGCACTAGAAAGTCTCTTGGCTGCCAAATTTTTGGCTCAACTGAAACGGCTTAATACTATTGATAGATGTACATCTGCCACGGATCTGCCATAGTGTTGATTATCTTTATTGCCACGTCGCACTAGCGGGGGAAGCACTAGCGAGGAAGGAGTAATCGATGCCGATAGCAATACTTGACTTTTTAGGCTTAAGGATGCTAAAGAAAGCGTTATCCTTGTCTGACCTGACTCCAGGGTATCAGCGCGATCGGAAACGAAGAATCACTTCATCGTGATTAAATCTAAGCATGGATTAGGTTAGGCTGATTGAATAATGAAAATTCTCCAAATCCGAGAGAAGGAGTCAAACAGTCCTACATCTCTCAATGACCAAGATAAAACGAATTTGAGTTCTGAAACATTGATGGTGAGTCCTATGCGTGTCGTCCTGATTGAAGACCATAACCTTACGCGGATGGGTTTACAAGCCGCTTTACAAGAACAGGATGGAATTGAAGTCGTCGGAGAAGCGGCGAATGCGACTCAAGGATTGAAGCTGCTGGAAAGCCTGAAACCCGATGTCGCTATTGTGGATATCGGTTTACCGGATATGGATGGCATTGATTTGACTCGCAAGTTCAAGAGTAGCCATACAGATACCCAGGAGCCACAAACAAGGGTTCTGATCTTAACCATGCATGATAGTGAAGATGCGGTACTGGCTGCTTTTGCGGCTGGAGCTGATTCCTATTGTATGAAGGATATTGAAATTGAACAGCTTGTCGAGGCGTTAGAAGTAACCCAGGAAGGGAACGCCTGGATTGATCCAGCGATTGCCAGTATTGTTTTACGACAGGTAAAACGAGATCCATCCTCTGAAATGGCGGCGAATCAAGATCGAACCGTCAAGATTGATGGGGTAGGTCCAGAGTACGAACAAGTCATCGAAGCCTATCCCTTAACCGAACGGGAATTAGAGGTGCTTGAGCTAATTGTGGCAGGAGCGAGTAATGCCGCGATCGCGGATAAGCTTTATATTACAGTAGGCACAGTCAAAACCCATGTTCGCAATATTCTGAATAAGCTCTGCGTTGATGACCGTACCCAAGCCGCTGTCCATGCACTCCGTTCTGGATTAATTACTTAGGGGTTGCTGAATACGTGTTGTGGTGAGGGTAGGGAACAGGGAACAGGGAATAGAAAATAGGGAATAGAAAATAGGGAATAGGGAACGGGGAATAGGAAATAGGGAATAGGGAACAAGTTTCAACTAATTCCTGATACCGGATGCAGGATATAGCAGTAGACACATCGATGAGGACGTTCGGCATCATTGTAGAGACGTTGCATGCAACGTCTCTACATAAATGATGTGTCCTAACCGCTATGGCGGTTGCTATAATTCCCGATACCTGATGCAGGGCGACCCGATAAAATTAATGGGTGGGTCGTGTTCATTTGTGCAGCGGGTCGCCCCTACGGTGTTTGTCCACAAATGACCAATGACAAATGACCAATGACAATCCCCGTCGTTAACTGTAATTTCATCCACCGAATTAACGTGATAAAGAGACTTTTTCCGGCTTCGGAGCTTTGACCTTAGCTGGTAAGTAAAAGCTAAACGTTGAACCAACACCCACCTCACTTTTCACCGTAATATTACCGCCCATCATCTCACAGAAACGTTGGCAAATCGCCAATCCTAAACCCGTACCTCCGTACTTTTTCGTGGTAGAATCATCGGCTTGGACAAACGGCTGAAATATCTTTGCCGTCTGTTCTGGACTCATACCAATGCCAGTATCGGAGACCGAAAAAATAACCCAATCCGAGGTTTGGTCATCATTCCCAGCATCAGGAATTGAAGCACTATCGAGGGTTGCCGATGAAACAATAGGGGATTCTCCATTCGCCAGCAGCACTTTAATGTCCCCTTTCGAGCTACCATTTTCCTCACCTTGACTTTCACGAGTAACACTCAGGACAATCGTGCCCTTCTCCGTGAATTTGGCGGAGTTGCTAATTAGGTTTAATAGCAACTGCTTAACCTTAGTTCGGTCAGCATGCATTGTGCCAAGGGACGCCGCGCCATGAACCTCTAGAGTATTCGTCTTTTTCTTAATCAGGGTTTGCACCGTCTTCTGAACTTCAACGATTAAAGTAGAGATATCAAAGCTTTCCAGATAGAGGCTCATCTTCCCGGCTTCAATTTTAGAAATGTCCAGAATATCGGTAATCAGATTCAAAAGATGGAGTCCAGAGTCGTAAATCTGCTGGAGATCCGGGACAAAATCGGTATACCCTAAATCCTCGGCATCCTCCCGGAGTAACTCACTTAAGCCGAGGATACCATTCAAAGGCGTTCTTAACTCATGACTCATACTAGCAAGAAAGGCACTCTTCGCCCGATTAGCCGCTTCTGCTTCTTCTTTTGCCTGTTGCAATTCAATTTGGACTAATTTCGCATCTGTAATATCCCGAACGATCGCTAAAACTTCTTGTTCACCACTGACCACCAACCGTGCTTCAAAATTCCGCCGCTGTTCCTCCACAAACAACTCATACTCAAAAATTTGGATATCTTGAGTCTTTAACGTTCGCTCGACATACTCTAAACATAATGTAGCCACCTCTTGGGGTAAAACCTCAGAGACAGGTTGACCGACCCAGGTTTCTGATGATTGTAGGTAAGACTCTCCTTTTGGGGCTTTAAAATCCAGAAAGATCCCATCTTGGCTAAACCGAAACATTAAGTCGGGAATCGCATTCAGCAAGGCACGATTTTTGGCTTCACTTTGCCGCAAATCTTCAGTCTGGTGTTCCAAACTCTCGATCAGATGTCGCAGTTGGTCGGTCATGCTGTTAAAGGCACCGGCTAAAACCGCCAGTTCGTTATTGGTGTCAATCGCAATCTTCTGACTCAGATCCCCTTTCGCCAGACGCTGGGTGGCGGCGGTCATCTGCTTTAAGGGTTCGGTAATCGAACGGCTCAGGAGTAGTGCCACCAGCGTACCCACCATCGCCGCCGCTAATCCCATGGCAATCCCTTCATTCCGCACCGCCGCCATCTTTGCCTTCAGCGGGGCTGTCGAAAGCCCGACACTGAGGGCGCCGAGGCGCTGACGTCCCAAAACGACGGCTTTACCCGCAAGGAGTTGGTCAGACTGCCATTTAAACACTGTTTCGTTACTTTCGACCAGTTCTTTGCCTAAGGGATCAGGAGTGACCCCATATGATAAAACATTGCGGCTATAGGCATCCGCTAGCACCCGTCCATCTTTGTCATAAATCTGACCTGCCACTAATACCTGATCCTTGCCCAACTCTTCCATGAGTTCCTTCATAAAGGAGACATCGAGAAAGTAGAGCGAATCTTGGGTGGCGACGACTAAGGTATCCAGCAATAGGTCAGCCTGATGTTCGAGTTCATCGCGAAAGGTTTCTTGCTGACGGCGTAGGGATAGCATGGTGACGCTAGCGACAGCCACAATCACTAACGTGGTCATCGCCAACGTTATTTTGGTGGCTAGTGAACCTTTTTTTGGGTTGAATCTAGCCATACCACTGATCTTCCTCCCCTTATTCCGATAACTGTTATTTCCTGGCTAGTACATCTGGGCAAATTGTCGTTCAGGACAGCATCTACCCCTTATTTGTTGTCTATCTGTTCATACAACTGGCGCATCTTATCCAAACTGGTTTCAACCGGGAACTGGTCAAACTTGACGGTTTCCTCAAAGGTGGTGAGTACCTCCTTCCCTTCAGCTGTCTGATCCATTTCCATTAACACTGTCTTAATCTGTTGTACCAACTCTGGGTCCATACCCGGTCGAATGACAACCAGATGGCGAGCAATTTTCTGGGTTTCCGCTAGAACTTTGAGGGCTTCCCGGCTTTCTTCAGGGATTTCTTCCAGGAATGAGTAATCCGCCGCGCCTGCTGCGACTTCGCCACTGAGTACCCATTGAATCGTATTTTCATCATCCCCACTGTAAACGTACCCTACTTCATCGGCGGCGACGGCTTCGTTTTTTGAACCCTTTTCGTTCATCTTCGAACCAGCATCCAGCAAGGTATTCAGGGGTAAAAAATAGCCGGAGGTGGAGACAGGTTCCTCAAAGGCAATCATTTTACCTTTGAGATCGGCTAAGGAGTCGATCTCACTCTCTGCCAAGGTAAAGATCACGCCATAGTATTCAGCTTGTCCTTTCTTCCAACGGCGCAGGATGGGTGCGGCTCCCGATTTATCACTGACAATCATAGCCGGGTAGGGACTGTCAACGTAGATATCGACTTCGCCTTCTTTGAGTAAGCTTGCCATCGTATCTAAGTCGGGGGCAACTTGTACTTCACCGACGCCAATGCCAAATTTTTCTAAGCGGGCGGCTAGGTAATCCGCCATGGGCTGGAAATTCTCTAGCTTGGCAGCGGCATTTTTGTTAACGTCGGCAAGGACAAGGGTTCCAGTAGCGGTGGATTGAGGGGTTGGCGTCGATGTTGGCGTTTGTGATAAGCTGTTCTCTTCGGTAGAACCACAACTTACGAGGGTGGTGAACAAGCCCAGCAGGACAACCTCTTTCAAAAATTTTGGCAACATTTGTTTAAACTCTCAATAATCACAAATTGTCGTTGATAACCGTGCAGTTGTTTCGCCTCAGCTTTTTTTGTCTGTTTAGACTCGAAAGGCGTCTCCAGTTTCCAGGTATGGGGATACCTCTTTGCCTTTAAGATTATTTTGTCGGTTTGCTGGATACATATCAAATTTTGACAGATTTGTTCATAAAGTTTCTGTGAAGTTTTTCCGGGTTTTTGTTAAAGAGTTGATGAACCTGTCCCAGAACTCTTCTTTATTGGTGCAAGACCATGCTAAATAAGAAGTGCATAACTAGGTAGTTTGACTCGACTTTTCAAGTTAACTTTTGTAAACAAATTGCTCTGTAGCGCTGGGTGGGAATTGTGCATGGGTCGTTCTGTTCCTGGCAAACAAACGGTGTTCATTTAGCTTGAATATATTAAGAAAGGTAAGAATATCAGCCATTCTTACCCAAATCAGCGGCAATGTTGCTTTACAAAATGTAACTTCTTGGGGTTAATTATCGCTATCGACCATATCCGAATCCGAATCAGGAGGTTCATCACCCATGTCTAGGCGTCAAAATTCACTCATTCATCGAATGCCGAGTATAGTTCAGTCAACCCTACAGTCAGCCGTTTTACTCGGTATGGTGGCGACACCAGCCGCCGCGATTAATCTCAATCTGACACCCATCGGTTCCTTCTCGACAGGTATTTTTGCCGAAAGCACCGCTGAACAAACGGCGTATGATCCGATCACTCAACGGTTGTTCGTAACCAGTTCCGGTCAAAATCAGATTGATATCCTTGATATTAGCAATCCGACGAGTCCGTCGTTGTTCAAACCCATTGACGTTTCTGAATTTGGGTCACCCAACAGCGTCAGCTATAACAACGGTCGATTTGCTGTCTCTGTCACCAATCCGATGCCGCAAAATTCGGGTTTGGTGTTGTTCTTCGACTCAGAGGGAAATTCCATCCATGACCCGGTTTCCGTGGGTTCAGTCCCGGACTCACTCACCTTCACCCCAGATGGCACCAAGATTATC
The DNA here is from genome assembly GCF_040218875.1 of Coleofasciculus sp. D1-CHI-01. NCBI lineage: Bacteria > Bacillati > Cyanobacteriota > Cyanophyceae > Coleofasciculales > Coleofasciculaceae > Coleofasciculus > Coleofasciculus sp. D1-CHI-01. Next base: position 53,728 of record NZ_JAVJQP010000088.1, on the reverse strand, counting down.
GTGGCGAATGAAGGGGAGTTGAGTGATGATTACTCAGAAGATCCCCAGGGTTCGGTCAGTATTATTGATTTGGCAACGTTTAATGTCACAACAGCTAACTTCGATGGTGTTTCTATACCAGACAATGTTCGCCTGTTTGGACCCAACGCTGATAACCCCTCTCAAAACCTGGAACCCGAATTTGTAACTGTGTCCCAGGATTCCACAAAAGCCTATGTCACTTTGCAAGAGAACAATGCGATCGCGGTAGTGGATATCGCTAGTGGTCAGGTAGAAAAAGTGATTGGGCTAGGTTTCAAAGATTATAGCCTGCCACCGAATGCCTTAGACGCCAGCAACGAAGACGGCGCGATCAATATCGCGAATTACGACAACCTGTTCGGGATGTACCAACCTGATGGAATTACCTCCTATACCGTGGATGGCACAACCTATCTGGTGAGCGCTAACGAAGGTGACAGCCGGGACTTTGACTTTTTTAGTGAAGAGGTAAGAGTAGGCGACTTACTGCTTGACCCCGTGGCTTTCCCCAATGCAGAGGAACTGCAAAAGGATGAAAATCTAGGTCGTTTAAAAGTGACTAATACTCTAGGGGATACAGACGGCGATGGGGACTTTGACGAACTGTATACCTTTGGTGGACGTTCGTTCTCGATTTTTGATACAGACGGCGAACTCATCTTTGACAGTGGTGATGCATTTGAACAGATTACAGCCGAGTTTCTCCCAGAGTTGTTCAACTCCGACGACGAACTCAACCTATTTGACGATCGCAGTGATGATAAGGGACCTGAACCTCAAGCGGTGACGATTGCGGAACTCTTTGGTCGCACTATTGCCTTTATTGGTTTGGAACGCATTGGTGGCATTATCAGTTATGACATTACTGATCCGTTTAACCCCTTCTTCCTGGATTATGTCAACAACCGTGACTTCTCTGTTGATTTTAACTTGAATGAAGAGGGAGATCCTGATCCGACAGATGAACAGTTAGCTGCTGTCGGTGATTTAGGGTTGGAAGGGTTGCTGTTTATTGGCGCTAACGAGAGTCCTAATGGTAATCCCTTGGTGGTTACCGCCAATGAAACCAGTGGAACCTTGAGTGTCTTTGCAGTTGAAAGTGTACCGGAACCCAGTTCTGTCTTGGGTTTGTTAATGTTTAGTTCCCTAGGCTGGCTTGGATTAAAACGCAAGCGCCCCCACTAATACCGAGTTGCGCTCAAACATAGTAGATAGGAAAAGCAGGGGGAGCAAGGGAAGCAAGCAGGGGAAGCAGGGGAAGCAGGGGAAGCAGGGGAAGCAGGGGAAGCAGGGGAAGCAGGGGGAGCAGGAGGAGGAAAAGTTATATCTTTGAATGTAGAGACGTAGCATGCTACGTCTCTACATCTTCGGATAATCATAAATACTGATTTAGACAGAGTTAATTTATTTAATTAGATAGAAGCGAGGAGTTAGAGGGAATTGATAGGCTGAACCTAATAGAGACATAGACACATAGACACAATAAACATTACATTAAGGAGAGAATTCTATGAATATTATTGCTTGGCTCGTATTAGGTCTAATTGCAGGCGCGATCGCTAAACTGATTTATCCCGGACACCAAGGGGGCGGAATCTTTGCCACCATTGGCTTAGGGATTCTCGGTGCTTTAGTCGGAGGGTTTCTGGGTAAACTCTTGTTAGGCTCGTCCGGAGCCGCCGCCGCCGCGTCAGGCGCTCTGAGTATTGGCAGTATTATCTTTGCCGTTCTCGGTGCCTTGCTGTTGATCTTTATCTGGGGTTTAGTCACTCAGAAATCCGCCTAATCAAAAAATAAGATAGAAGGCAAAAGGCAGAAGGCAGAAGACTGTAAGGTTAATATCTGCTTTTTGCCTATTTTATAGGGGTAGGAGTAAAAGCATTGGTGACAACTTAAGGTAGAAAACCAATGCTGGCAAGGTTTTAAGCTGTGTCTATCTACTTCTCGACATTTTCCCCCTCATCCCCTAACCCCAACTCCGGTCCGTGGGGAGAAAAGGGATCGGATTCTCTTACTCCCCTCTCCCCTGCCATAAAAGCGAAGCATCCTTAGTCATCCCTCCTCGCAGGGGGGAACGAGGGGGGTTGGGAGAGGGAACGAGGGGGGTTGGGAGAGGGGCTTCTGGTGAGGGGTTGAGCTTAAGTTGACACGGATGGGGTAAAAGACGCACCGCACTAATAAATAAACTGATGTGCATGGAAATTATGCAGTTGTTACCGCTCAACCCTGACAAATGACAAATGACGAATAACAAATAACCATTAACGTTACTTGTCCCCACCAACTGACTTATTTTGCCAAATCTGCCAAGCTGCGCCAACCGAAGCACCAACGCCTGCTAATAAACCTATTCCCATTCCTTCGACAGTTTTAACCATGGGATCTTGCAACAAGCAATCATCGGTCGGTGTCGCGATTCCTAAACACTGATTCAGTTCAGCTTGAGCAGCAGTTCCTCCCACAACAAGTCCCACCGCACTACAACTCACGATAAATAGGCAAAGGCGAATGATTTTTCTATCCATCGATAGAGATATTCGTAGATAATTTGCCCTATCCTAACCTACCCAAGGGATTATTGGAAGCCTTTGGCGGCTTTCTTTTTCCGCTTACCTTTAGACTTGGATTTGTGAACCTCAGCGACAGCCGACTCAAACAGATTGTGCAAATGCAGGGGAACGCTAGCAATTTCTGGGAGTTCCGGTTCTAGGGGTTTATGAAACTCTTGGTGAAGTGTGGGTTCTAAATCCTGCTGGAGATTAAAATCTCGACGATCTAACACTGTTTGTAATACCGTCTCCAGTTGAGTGGGATATTCCTCGGCTAGCTGTTGCCAGATAAACAAGTTAATCTGAGGATCATTTAAGTATTTGTGGACTCGTTGTTCAGCATTGGGATAAGTTTGCCAGTCGTCGGATGCTAGCATGTCCTGAAACTTAGAGTAACTGGGAAGAAACATCTGACCCCAACGGGGATGAGAAAAAACAGTCACCTGTTCAGCGTTGCGGATATCGTCCGGTAAATCCACCTTAGGCGTCACCATGGGAGAGTTAGTGGAGTTATCCAACATATTGCTAACGGCTGTGGCGTCTGCACCCGCTTCCACCGCTGCTGATTTGATTTCCTCCTCATCCGTACCTGAATCTTGGATCATCTCTGTCAGGGATTTCGACGGATCAATCCCAGCCGCCGCTAGACGTTCTTGGGTCATTTTATCCCGCAGTTGAGCCAATTTTTGATTGAGTTGGTATCCAGGGAGGGTAATGCGATCGCGTCCAAAAAAGTCTACAAATGACTGATGATAAGTCGCTACAGAGTCCCAAGCCTGTTCTAACAGTTCCGGCGCATCACGGTAAAGGGCATTTTTGTAGTTGTTCTTGAATTCCCCAATGGCTACGGCTAGCTTGGGCTGACTCAAGCGCCCTTTGGCAAGAATGGGACTTAAAATCATCCAGTAGGTATCGGTGACAGGGGCGAGGCGAGTGAGTAAGATTTCCCCAACCTTAAACCTCTGCATCTGTTCTATGGTAGTGGGATGAGTCGGTTTGACGGTGTAATGCTTATCGGTGAGCCAATTTTTCAGTTCAAAGCCATCGGGGAGGATATGGGTAAGTTCAAACAAGCCAATAAAGCTATCTCGCCAGCGGTTTAACAACGTGCGATCGCTGGCTGTTAAATTGGGATGGTGTTCTAGGAACAGATCCAACGGTGTCTGATTGTCTACTTCACCCTCAGTTAAGAAGGTATCAATAACCAAGTTGCGCTGGTTGATATCGTAGGATTCTCGCATCAACTGATCAGCCGCATAGCTTTCTAAGGCGACGGCTAACTCTCCGTCGGCTTCGAGTACGAAGTTCGTTAGGGCTTGTTTCAGATCTTTGGCTTGCTCTAGAATTGCATCCACAGAGGTTTGCTCACCGCTCAACTCTACTAGGCTACAGCAATCAAGACGTGAATGCCTCTGTTATTGGGAATAAAATCAATTTAATATTGATCCAGATCCAATATTTCGATTAAAAGATCGTTAATAATGACTCATTCTACTGACATTGCCACATTAGCCCGTTGGATGGCGGCTGACTTTACTAACCAACAACAAGCCTTTGACAATCCGCCCTTTTACGCCCATATCCGGGTATTTATGCGTCCCCTCCCCACGTCACTCTTAGATGGCGTCAGTTTCTTTGTAGAACAAGCGTATGACTATCTTCTCAACGTCCCTTACCGCTTACGGGTGTTGAAATTAATGGTTGTTGGGGATCATATTGAAATTGAAAATTACACCGTTAAAGAGCCAGAAAAATTTTACGGCGCATCTCGTGATCTTAACCGCCTGCAAACCCTAACCACCGATCAGCTAGATAAACTTCCTGGTTGTAATATGATTGTCGAATGGACAGGCAAAAGCTTTCAGGGACACGTTGAACCGGGCAAAGCCTGTAAGGTTTTCCGCAAAGGAAAAGAAACTTATTTGGACAGCACGTTTGAAATTAACGAAAATCAGTTTATCAGTTTAGATAGGGGACGCGATCCCGTAACCGATGAACATATTTGGGGTTCCATTGCTGGTCCCTTTTACTTTGTCCGTCGGGCTAGTTTTGCCGATGAAGTGAAAGTTTGAGCAACTGGTTAAATCTGACCTTGAATATCGCTGATTTAAAACCTGATAAATAGCTGTAGGGGCATGGCATTGTCGTGCCCTTATAGATATCAGGTTGAACTGTATCATTTAATTTCTAAAATTAGCCGATCGCCAATCCCTCGACTACGATAGAGAGTAAGGTCAAATCCGCGATCGCACCAGCCGATCTCAGTTTTTCCACCGTTTGATGATCCACGCATCAAGAACCCAAAAATCACCTTTCCGGAGGATGCTATGACTACCGCTATTTCTCTTGTCATCACTACCTACAACCGAGAACGTTACCTCGGTGCAGCGATTGACAGCATACTGGCACAAACCGGGGGAGATTTTGAGTTAATTGTGTGGGATGACGGGTCAACAGATGGATCGGTTGCGATAGCCCAAGACTATGCTAAACGTGATCCACGAGTCCGGGTTATCGCGGCTGAACATCAAGGACGAGGTATTTCCCTGAAACGTGCGATCGCCCAAACCACAGGTTCCTATATTGGTTGGGTAGATAGTGATGACAGATTAGCACCCTCTGCATTGGCGGAAACAGCGGCAATTCTGGATACTCAGCCAGACGTAGGGATGGTTTACACCGACTACCAGGTAATCAATGAAAGTGGTAACGTGACAGGTTATGGCAGTCGGTGTCGTATTCCCTACTCTAAAGAAGGGATGCTACAAAAATTCATGACCTTTCACTTCCGGTTAATCCGTCGTTCTGTTTATAACCAAGTGGGAGGAATTGATGAGTTATTTTACTATGTTGAAGATTACGATTTATCCTTACGACTTTCTGAACTAACAGAAGTATACCACATTAAAAAACCGCTCTATTATTATCGCAATCATTCAGCAAGTATATGTTATCAGCACTCCATTGAGCAACGTCTGCAAGCCAGTAAAGCTGTTGCTTGGGCGATCGCACGCCGCAGTTCAATCAACCGATCCGATTCATCTGTAAAGCCTCCCTGTACCCGTCCAATTCGTAAAGTGTTGAAACAGATCCTATCATTCGCGGCACTTCCCCTCATCGCCGCTATCAATGGTATGCCAGCACAGGCACAAATTACACCAGCAGCAGATGGTACAGAAACTCAGGTTACACCAATAGGTGATCAGATCAATATCACAGGCGGTACATTATCCGGAGATGGAACCAATCTTTTCCACAATTTTAGTCAATTTGGACTAGACAGCGAACAAATTGCCAACTTTATTTCTCAACCCTCGATCCAAAACATACTAGGGCGAGTCAATGGCGGATATCCTTCAATCATTAATGGTTTAATTCAAGTCACAGGCGGTAACTCCAATTTATTTTTAATGAATCCTTCGGGTATCGTATTTGGGGCTAACGCTAGTCTGAATGTTCCGGCTGATTTTACGGCAACAACGGCTACAGGAATTGGTTTCGATGGGGGTTGGTTTAACGCTGTCGGTTCAAATAATTATATCAACCTTGTCGGTAATCCCAATGCCTTTGAGTTTGCCACTTCACAGCCTGGAAGTATCGTTAATGCAGGCAATTTAGTTGTATCCGAAGGGCAGACACTCTCCCTAGTTGGGGGAAATGTGATCAATACAGGGACAATGGAAGCGACTGGTGGCACAATTACCATTGCGGCAGTTCCTGGAACCAGCCGTTTGCGTCTGACGCAAACAGGACAAGTGTTAAGTTTGGAAGTATCCACAAATAACCCTAACTCTATCACACCATTACTGTTGCCAGAATTACTCACCGGGAGTAATGAGGAAACGGGTTTAACGGTTAATGAAGATAACACGGTACAAACTACCGCAGGTACGGTAATTCCTCAGCAACTAGGAACCGCAATTGTATCGGGAATAGTGGATGCTTCCGCTGACTCAGTTGGTGGAAATGTAGATATTTTCGGAACGGTTATCGGTTTAGTCGATCAAGCCCAAATTAATGTTTCGGGTGACACAGGTGGGGGTGAAATCCGAGTTGGGGGCGAGTATAAAGGACAAGGTACAGTTCCAACTGCTGACACCACGGTAGTTGGTAATCAAGTAACTATTAATGCTGATGCTAACTTTAATGGGAATGGTGGACGTGTTATTGTTTGGTCAGATGATTTTACCCGCTTTTCTGGGACAATCACAGCGCGAGGAGGGACAGAAAGTGGGAATGGTGGTTTTGTAGAGACATCCGGGGAAAACGTGTTGGAATCTATTGGTGGAACAGTAAATACTAGTGCCGCTAATGGTTTACCTGGGAGTTGGTTACTTGATCCTTGGAATGTCACCATTACAGATGATGCTCCTACTGGTACTTTTACGGGTGGAATTTTTACGCCTTCTGCTGAATCTCAAATCAATGTCAATGATATCGTAAATGCTCTCAATGGCGGCACTGATGTCACGATTACGACAGCAGGAGAGGAAGGAAATGAAGGAAATCAGGAAGGCACTATTACAGTAGACGCTGCCCTTGATATCTCTTTGAATGCTGTGGATACAACGTTAAGGTTAGAAGCTGATAATGATATTATCGTAAATGCTCCCATCAGTAATACCAGTGATATTTATGTCCTAAACTTGTTCTTACAAGCTGAGAATAACATTGATGTTAATGCTGACATTAGCACAGCAGGCGGTAGCATTGAGTTTACAAGTAATAGTGGGGCTATTGATACCACTGGAATAACTCTCGACTCTAGCTCAACTTTTACAGATGGAGGGGCGATAAATTTGTCTGCCCCTGGAGGGATTACGACAGGAGAAATTAATTCGAGTTCAACATGGGCGGGTTTTGTCTCTGCCACAGGTGGATCTGTTATCTTGACCTCGGACGGCGATATTATTACTGGTGCGATTAATTCATTTTTTGAAGGGAATAACGAGTATGGTTCTGAAGGAGGGGCAGTCAACTTAGAAGCAGGAGGAAGGATTGAAACGGGCGAAATTAATACATTTTCCACTAATCAAGAAGCGTTCAGCATAGGAGATGACAATTCCCAAGGGGGTGCTGTAAACTTAGTTGCTGCTGGCACGATCGCCACTGATGGAATTAATACCTCAGGTAGCAGTGACGGTGAACTGAATAGTATAGGTAGCTCAGTAACTATTGAAGCCGGAAGCGATATCGCTGTTACAGGCATAATTAATACTTCAGCTTCGTCTTTTAGTGAATCTTTTGGGACTTCTGGTTCTGCTAGTGGGGGATTAGTGAGCTTAACTTCTGAAGCTGGTTCTATCAATACCAATGCCATTAATTCTTCTGCATTGTCTTCGGCTTTTGATGAAGAGAGTGGTGTTGCTGGTGTGGCAACGGGAGGTGAAGTTAACGTAAATGCTGCGGAGGGGATTCAAGCCGGAGCTATTGAGACAACGGCATCTTCTTTTGCTTCAGAGGAAACCGGAACAGCAACAGGTAATTCAGTAACCTTAGTGGGAAGTAACATCATATTTGAGAGTATCGACACTTCAGCCACTTCTAATTTAGCTGATGGAATCGGGGGTAATGTTAGCATCACTGCCAATGGAATTCCCAACGGTTTAGTCAGGGGTGTGGGAACACTTGAAACGGGCTTCACGATTTCGACTCAAGGAAATACTGATTCGGGTACAGTAGACATTACTCATAATGGTGGAATTGATAATGACTTATTTACGGTAGGAGATGCAAGTATAAATGGAACAGCAGGTGGAATTAATGCAGGCGAAAACAGTACGATTTTGCCTGTTCAACAGTTTCCCTCTCCAGGTACTCTGATTCCAGATAACGATATCTCCTCCCAAGGTAATATAACGATTACCTTTGTCAACGAATCCCCAAGTTTAACCGCCAATGCTGAATTGCCGACGACAGAAACCAACGAATCGATTACATTTACATTGTCGGATTTAGATATAGAAGTGGCAGATGAAAATGGTGATAATACCACGATCCAAATTAGCGAAATCACTGCCGGAACGCTAACGCTAGAAGATGGGACACCAGTGACTTCGGAAACAGAACTCTCCGTCAATGATGTGTTGGTATATACTCCGCCAACGGATGAGATAGGGGATATTTCAGCCTTTACTATTGTAGGGAGCGATCGCGTGTCCTTCTCTGAACCACAACAGGTTAGTATTAACGTTGATGAACCACCAACGCCGATACCACCAACACCGATACCACCAACACCGATACCACCAATCGAAATTTCGCCAACTGCTCTAATACAAAATGAAGTAGAAGAGAAAATCGAATCGTTCTCGGTTGTCCAACCCATCGCATCCAATCGCTTAAGCACTCCCATCAAAAGCGAAACAGAAGCGCGTCAAATTCTCAGTGAAATTGAACAGGCAACTGGGGAAAAACCCGCACTCATTTATGTCAGCTTTGCGCCAACTGAAATCTCAAAAAACACCAACTATACCGGATTAGAAACAAATAATACCGAAGCGTTTGATAACTACTTCAATCGCTCCGGACCCCATGTTACAATTACTCCCCAAGATAGTGATCAATTAGAACTGTTGATCATCTCTGCCGATGAACCCCCAATTCGGCGACGCATCGCTGGAGTAACCCGTGGGAAAGTGCTAGAAGTCGCTCAGGAATTTCGCCGCAACATCACCAACGTCAGGATTCCCCGTGACTATATCACGCCAGGACAACAACTTTATCAATGGCTTGTTGCTCCCCTAGAAGAAAACTTACAAGCCCAAGAGATTGATAATCTTGCCTTTGTCATGGATGCAGGATTGCGTTCTTTACCTGTCGCGGCGCTGCATGATGGTAAAGGATTTCTGGTTGAACGCTACAGCGTTGGCTTAATGCCTAGTCTATCGCTCACCGATACTCGCTATGTGGATATTCGGAATGTTGGTGTATTGGCGATGGGCGCTGATACCTTCCAGGATTTGAACCCCTTACCTGCTGTACCCTTAGAATTATCCGCGATCGCAGGTCCTCTGTGGCAAGGTAAAGCATTTCTTAACGAAGCCTTTACCTTAGAAAATCTCAAGCAAATCCGTTCATCTCAACCCTTTGGTATTATCCACTTAGCCACTCACGGCGAGTTTCAATCGGGGAAGGCGTCTAACTCCTATATCCAGTTATGGAACCAGAAACTCAGATTAGATCAATTGCGACAATTGGGATTAAACAATCCTCCCACAGAACTGTTAGTCCTAAGCGCTTGTCGCACCGCCTTAGGCGATAGAGAAGCCGAATTAGGCTTTGCTGGATTAGCCATACAAGCCGGAGTAAAGTCCGCCTTAGGGAGTCTCTGGTATGTTAGCGATGCAGGGACGCTAGGATTCATGACCAGCTTTTATGACCATTTGCAACAAGCGCCGATTAAAGCCGAAGCCCTGCGACAAGCTCAACTGGCGATGCTCAACGGTGAAGTCCGATTAGAGGAAAAACAGCTAATCGCTGGAGATGTACAGATTCCCTTAAACCCCGAGCTTGCCAAATTGGGAGACCAAGACTTTACCCATCCCTACTACTGGAGTGCATTAACCCTGGTGGGTAGTCCTTGGTAGTAGTAGTGTGGCACACCTAAGCAAGATCAATTAACCATTAGCCCGGAAACCGTAGGGGCGCACGTCTGTGCGCCCGATTTAACCCTAAAATCTATTTCCCAATTTTTTACAGTTGGCTGACTGACCGGATAAATGCTAAGACTGATACGGTAGACTGACAAAAAAACATGGGCAGAAAAATTGTCGGAATGATAAGTAGTTATCGAGGGCTTAATCAAGCGGACTGGCTATGGCAACAAACGCCAAACCCTTGTGGAATCTGGGATAACATGCAAATGCTCTCCCAAGCCCCTGAGCCGGATTTTCTGCTCATGTACCAGTATTCGTTTCCCAAACCTCGCCCTCAACTCCCCTGGTGGCAACGTTTACGCAAAAAAAAGAGTTCAAAACCTGATGTAGCCTCCCAGTTACGCGGCGTTCCCAAAGAGCGGATAATCTACTTATTACGAGAACCGCCCCTGGAAAAAGTTGTTAAAAACCACAAGACAAACTATGAAGCCGCGAAAAACTATTGCGGTTACATTTCTGGACCCGATGATTTTGCCCCAACCCCTGATTATATGCCCGCGATTTGGTATCACGCGAATTCCTTCCGAGAATTAAATGAAATGATACCACCGGAAAAAATACACGCTTGTAGTTGGATCACCTCTGGAATCGATCGCACTCCTGAACATCGTAGACGGTTAGCCTTCTTGAAGTCATTACGAGAGAGCGGGTTTGAGTTTGACCTCTACGGGCGCGGATTACCCGACTGGGCGCAGGCAAAGGGTAGCCTGAAAAACAAATGGCATGGCATGGCACCTTACTACTATAATCTCGCGATCGAAAACTATGCCGGGAATGATTGGTATGTCAGCGAAAAACTCTGGGATGCTTTACTAGCCTGGTGTTTACCTATTTACTACGGCGGTTCGGCGGCAGATAAATTACTGCCACCCGGAAGCTTTTTGCGGCTACCGACGCTAGATGAGCAGGGCATCGCTTATATTAAAGAAGTAACCTCAACCCCGGATGCTTGGTATGAAGCCAAGGACGCGATCGCTGAAGCCCGTCAGATAATTTTGCATAAATTGAATCTGCTTAACTTCATATCTAATTTAGTGACAAAACTCAATTAAACCTGATGAAAGAAGGAATTTATACCCTGGCTAACGATGCCGTTTATGATCAACTCGTGGCGTTGCTTAATAGTATTGAAGCCAATGCAGGTCCAGACATACCTGTGTGTGTAATTGCCTATAACAACCAGTTAGATAAAGTCCGATTAGAATTAGCCAATCGCAAAAATGTTACCTTGCTTGAGGATGCTGCCCTGTTCCAGCGCTGGGAAGATTTCTCCTATCAGGTATGGAAAAGCCATCCCCATGCTTTACAGGTATGGCAGGAGCAAGGAATCACTACAAAATTCTATCGAGTGGGTGAAAATCACCGCTACTGTGCCTTTGATCCGGATAGTCCGTTTGAGCGATTTATCTATCTTGATGCTGACACGTTGGTCATGAATTCGTTAGAGTTCATCTTTAAACAGTTAGAGAAGAGTGATTTTGTCGTTTATGACTTTCAATACAAAGATCCGGGACATATTTACAACCTAGAATCACCAATTTTATTTCAACTGTTTGATGAAGGTAGAATTAAATCTGAAATATTTTGTTCGGGATTTTATGCCTCAAAACAAAATTTGTTTCCTCAAGAGAGACGAGATTGGTTAATTTCTCAGCTAGCCGCAGGAGAAGCCGACGTGTTATACTTGCGGGCGCCCAATCAGTCTGTTTTAAATTACATGAGAATGCGGTCTGATATCCCCATTTATAACTTTGCCTTAACTCTACCAGCTCCTCAAAAAACGGGGAATTCGGTCACGTCTTCACATTTCACGAATAGGGATAACATATTATACGATAAAGGTACACGCTTAACCTATCTGCACTACATTGGTGTTTCCTCTAAACTGATCAAGAAAGTTTGTGTCGGTGAAAATTTAGACTTTCCCTATCGTGATATTTTTCTGCATTATCGCTACCTTCATGAACCCGAAAAACGTCCGAAATTCACCACGAAGCCCAAACCCTATAATCAGCCGCCTAGTCTGGCAACTAAAATCTTGAGAAAACTAAAACTAACGCCCTAGATTATTTAATCAACATGAATCGAGGAATTTTTAATGAGTTGTGGAATTTATATTACAGCCAATGATAAAGTCATCGAGCAGACAATTGCCCTGCTGAAGAGTATCCGGTTACACGATCCGGATACACCGATTGTGTTAATTCCTTACGACGATAATTATCAGAGAATCGCTACAATCATTAAAGATGCCTATGGTGTAGAGATTTATCAAGATTTAGAATTCATAGATCGCCTCTCGAACCAGTTATATCAAATTTTTGGTCAAGGCTTTTTTGCTAGACCGAATCAATTTCGCAAACAAGCCTGTTGGTTTGGCTCTTTTGATAAATTCATTTATATCGACACGGATATTGTTGTTTTTGATAAAATCATAGAAACAATAGACTATTTAGATAAGTATGATTTTATCTGCTATGACTATCAACATAGCGGCGGGATAAAAAATGTATTTACGCCAAAAGTATTAGAAAATAATGTATTTAACGAGAATGATATTCAGGATATGTTTAACGGCGGATTTTGGGGAGCTAAAAAAAATATAATATCTGAAGAAATATTATATCAAACCTTCACTGAATGCGCGTCCCATCCGGAATACTTTGACTTTTCGCAAAAAACCTCTGACCAACCCATTATCAATTACATGATATTGAAGCAGGTTCCCCAACGATTTAATATTGTGCGTCGTCCCGGTGGTGCGCCAGGAAGTTGGGCAGGTAGTAACCATTTTCAGGTTCAAGATCATCACCTGATTGACCCAAATGTTAATCAACCGCTAGACTATTTACACTGGGCAGGTATTCGCATCCAGCCCGGTTGCCCCTATTGGGATATCTGGAAGTATTATCGCTATCTTGGTGAAGCCATGCCTGATGATGAATTGTTACCAACTCCAACGTCAAACAATTTATGGCAAAAAATTAAAGGAAAAATATGTCGAAAATCCTGAAAAGATTAGATAAAAAATGAAGAGAGAGCCAAGTGAGTCGTAAAAATGAGACATCCTAATTTTATAGTAGTAGGGGCGCATAAAGCAGCTACAACCTCTATCCATAATTATCTTAAACAACATCCTGATATATATTTAATATCCAATAAAGGTAGTGACCGCTTGAGTCGTAAACCTTACATAAATTCCCTTGAAGATGCAGGAGAATATCTAGCTCAATTTGAAGGAGCTACTACTCAAAAAGCTTTAGGTGAGGTTTCTAGTGTTTATCTTCATGGTGATGGAGTTGCTACTAAAATTAAAAATTTATTCCCTGATATAAAAATTATTGCTGTATTGCGAAATCCTGCTGAAAGAGCCTACTCTCATATTTTATGGGCTGGCAAGAAAAATTTTACTCTAAAAGAGATAAAAAATTTTGATTCAGTTATTTTATCGATTTTTTCTGCTCAAGAAAAATTTCGCCAGCCCGGTTTATATTATCAAAACTTAAAAGGATATTTTGATAAATTTGATAGAGAGCAAATTAAGGTTTTGTTATACGATGATATAGTGCATGAAAAACAAAAGTTTTTCAAGGAAATACTTGCTTTTATTAATGTAGATTCAACTTTTAATTTTGATTTTCAAGAACACTATCATAAAGGGACTCTAAAAATTGATAATTCTTCCAGGAAAGCGTTGCAAATTATCAACTCTAGAAATAATATAAAAAATGCTTTAAAATTTATTTTGAGACCAATTTTGCCCTCAATTAAAACGTTTATAGAAAAAAAACAAGAAAAGCCTTTGCCACCTTTATCAGAATACGTAAGGACAGAAATGCTCAAATTTTACCGTGATGATATCATTCAATTGCAGGAACTTACTGGGTTAAATTGTTCCCATTGGTTAAACGGTAAACCTACTTAGGGTCTGCTTCAGGGAGTCTTGTGGTGGGGGAAGAGGCAGAAGGCAGGAGGCTCCAGGGCAGAAGGGAAGAGGGTTTAATCCACCACAGAATCGTTTTCCTGCAAGTGTCTCTCTCGCTATAGTGCTAGTTTTTTACAAATCCTGTCTTATTTTCTTGCACAAGATCTGCCAGAAAACTTCCTCAAAGCCTTGATTGATAAGGGTTTCGGCTTTGTGCAGCAAGCTCTAGTTAAAAATGAATAGCACAGAAATAAGGCTTTGTTGCCATTGATCCTACCGTCTTTAGCATTAGAACACGGTTATCAACTTTACTTAAGTCTGTGCTATTACCGTTCAAATAGCGTTATTAGATAATTTAGGAATATATTCAATATTTATCTATTCCTTGACTTGATTTGGCATAGACAACCAATTAGATAAATCCCTTTCAAGTAAATCTTGAAGCTTAAGGATATCATCTTTATAAAATTCAATTAACTTTCTTCTTGCTTCTGGAGAAAGCTTCGCTTTGTAAGTATTCTTCTTAATCAGTACTGCTCTAATTTTTTGCCGAACCTGTAGTGGCATAGCTAATTTCAGAACAGCCGCAACAGAACTCCTTAGTAAATTAGGTTTGGTTAATAGCTGATTTAAAGATTGATTTTTAGGTAGTCCACCCTTTCTTCCTTTTTTACTCATGTCTGGAATAAAATTATCATCTACTTCAATAAATTTAAACAAATCTTGCATAAACGCAATAGGATTTTGGCATAAATCATCGTACAATAAAATTTTAATAGACTGGCGATTAAATATTTTAAAATAAGGAATAATTTCCGAAAAATAAAATCCTCGTTTTACATATTTGTTGTCTTCCGAAATAACTTGTTCAAAACTTCTCTTTTCAATTCCCTGACGAATATGCATTTGATAACTAGAAAATGCTCGTTCTGCTGGATCTCTCAATATAGCAATGATTTTAACTGTCGGTATGTGCTGGTAAATCAATTGGGCTGATTCGGGATAGGCATAGTAGTTGGTAGAGATTTCCCCAGTTACACTACCTTTGGGTGCATCTTGAAACAAGGAACAATAGTCTTCAACAGTAGTCACTGCTCCCCATGGCTTGTGTTTTTCTCGCGTTTTTTCATTAATAAAAAAGAATGTTTCTTTTTTTTGACACATATAAATTTGAGGATGTTGAGCGAGATAGTTATGTAATGAAGTCGTACCACATTTACCCGCACCAACAATGATAAAATCAGGAAATCTATTTATCATGGGATAAAAATCTAAACATCGTGGATTAATCGAAAAAATATAAGGTTAATCTTAATCAGCTAACTAAATTGATTTTTTAACTTTGGCAATGAGGGAGATTTATAACTTTTTTCAAAACGCTATTTTAGTTCCTATTTAGCTATTAAGAACCAGCTTGCCACGCTGAATGAAAAAAGTCTCGTTCACACAGCATAGCATAGCGATAACTGGATTTGACAGGGGCTGAGAGTTGGGCGTATTGATCCGTCAACCGCTCTAATTGCTGCGCTAACTGCTCAAACTCAGGATTACTATAGGTGCGAATCCAATCCGTATAGGCGTGTTCGGGAATGCCATCCTTGGCTAATTCTTGACCCAAAAACGCATACAAGCGCATACAGGGTGTCATTGCTACTGTAATTAAACCAATCTCACTTCCCCAAGCTGTTGCCAACAAGAAGTCAGTATAACGCCGCGTCGCTATGGCGGGTTCAATCTGGTGTAAGTTGACTCCCCAGGCTATGGCATAATTCTGATGCAGGCGTAGTTCTTCGAGAACGCCACCAGCAAGACTATGAAAGGTATTAAACCCATCCCAGTCGGAACATTTAGCGGCGGCTACGCTATAAGCGCGAGCAAACGCTTCTAAGAAAAAAGCATCTTGACCAACATAGTAAGCAAATTTGCGGCGTTCAAGTGTCCCTGTGGCGATACCTTGGACAAAAGGGTGTTTTAGACACTCCTGTACCAAGTCTTGGTTAGATTTCCATAAATCGCTGCTAAGTGTCATCGCGTTTGTTTATTGCCATGGACTCAGATTTTGTTCGGGAAAGGTGGGAAGTTGTAAGACTGAAGGGATCGGTGTTTTGTCAAATCCACCGTCTACCGATAGATACACTGAGAATGTAACCGCGATCGCTAGCAGTAGTCTTTCTAGCATAACCCACTCCTCTGATTGTCGCTCTTGTGACCTGTCAACTGCCAGTATCTTCTCACTATCTGTGATTTTAATTAAAGGGCGGGTGATGCAAACCGTTAATTTTTGGTGACGATAGTCTAAGCTTTAAGTGATAGGAGTCATAGATTCTAGAGTTTCGGATTGAGTCATCACAGTTAGCCATCCTAAAAAGTTATGCCATGACATTTAAAGTCTTTCCTCCTCTAATCCTGTTTGCCTCTATCTGGCTACACCCCTCAGCGCAGGCGTTCAATCCAGCACACCTAGAACAATTGCGCCAAACAGGTAGCTGTGTCGAGTGTGATTTGAGCGGAGTACAATTGCCAGATGCTCTGTTGAGCAATACGAATTTGATGGGGGCTAATCTGGCTGGTGCTAATCTTATCCGCGCCGATTTAAGACGTGCCAATCTTGAGTATGCAAACCTGAGTGGTGCGAGCCTGGTTTCTACCAATCTTACGGATGCGAAGTTAACTGGAGCTAATCTGATTGTGGCAGTATTAATCAGTGCGAATCTAACTCGTGCGAATCTGGCTGGCGCTGGATTAAATTTGGCTAAATTAGGGAGTACTAACCTAGTTGGTGCTAACTTAAGCCTTGCTGAACTAAGGGCGGCGGATTTAAGTAATGCGAATTTGACGGCTGCTGATTTGAGAGGGGCTGATTTGAGAGGGGCTGATTTGGATAATACTATCCTCAATAACGCTAAACTTAGCTACGCCATTATGCCGGATGGTACTTTATTACCTTAATTTGTTGATTGTTGATTGTTGATTATTTTACTGTTCCCTATTCCTAATTTAAATGTCTAACTATTTATCGAATTTACGACATTTTCTGTATAGTGGGATCATTGCCGTTGGCGTCTGGTCTTATAGCTGGGCTGCTAACGCCTCAGAATCCGTCGTCTTAAAATATCGTTTTCTGCGAGAGACGATATCGGTTCCCGAACTCTCGACATTTGCCCAAACAGGTGAGTTATCACGTTCTCTACAAGCGTATCTGGATTTGGCTGGGAAGCAACCCGAAGAACTACGGACGACTTTAACCCAACCTATTTCAGTTAATGGGATTATGCTTTCTCGGATTCTCAATACTCCTGTGGGAGAAGTAATGCTTGATCGAGTGAGTGAGGTGATTCATACTCCGACTAACCGGGCAAATCGCCAGTCTTTGCGATCTGCCCTCGTGATCTCGGCGCTCAATGATAATCAAATCACCCTGATCGAGATCCTAGACAATTATCCAACCGCCGATGTTCATGTTGAAGGCGATCGCCTAGCGGATATCCTGCAACAGATTACCCGCCTGAGTCAGGGTTTGCCTCCAATTGACCTTTTTTAGTAAGCCAGAGTCTCGAGGGTATCCCGCAAATACCGACGCACCCGATGCTCCAAGCTGCGATCCTGAAGGTGATGGGCGGCGGGATGCTCCATCTGCCAGCGTTGAAATCCAGAACTGGCGGCGATCGCTTCTTTGAGATTGTCCCAAACTGGACTATCTGGGGAAATTTGGTTGGATTCGGATACAGTTGTGCTTTTCATAAACCTTTATCGTGATCTGAACAGAATGAGTTCGTAGCAATTCTTAACTGTTATTTGTATTTTTTAACCTTATTTTCAGAATAACGGAGCTGCGTTGTTTAAATTGTTACATTTGCAACAACTGATTGCCAACATGCCTGTTTTTTTTTGACGTCGTGATGTTGAACAAGAAGGGCGACCCGAGTAAATTGAGTGGACACCATCATTTATTTGTGCAAGCGGGTCGCCCCTACCATCTGGACGTAAGGATAACAAGCTCCCTTGACTTTTATGTCACGCTAATCCGTTTTAATCCACCTGTTCAGGGGACGATTCAGCCGAGGAAGACTCTGGGGCGATCGCAGGTAAAATTTGTTTGACCCGAAACCCTGGTACTGTAAAGTTTTCCGGTATTTTTTCCACTGGATAAGGTTGAGTGGCTGCCCACTCCGCCTCGCTCGTGAATAGAACTTGCACCACACTCAAAGGCACTTGCAAAAATAAGTGGCTTGCCAGAAACCCAACTCCTGCCAAAGCCAATCCAGCGATGTGCCATTGAACTGTCCAGGGAACGACCCCTGCAGCTAAAGGAGCGATGCTATAAATTTGCCACAGTACCCATACCATAAAACCTGCTGCCATAATCGTTAGCAGCGGGTTGGTTTTCCGGTCAAATAAGCTCAACAGTCGCCGCTGGGATTCCGTTAGGCGATCAGGTGTCAGAGCCACCACGAGCAGACTAAAAATGTCAAAGGGGCGGGTCAATTGCATCCACAAAACTGGTGCGATGCCGATAACTGCCACAATTAAGAGTTCTAGCCAGATAGGTAACAGGGGTTCACCCGTTGCCAGTCCTAGCGCGACAACCTCTAACGTTAGGGGCAGTGCGGCTAAACCCGCCAAATGTATCCACAAGAACGGTTCAGACCAAAAAGAGCGCATTGGGTTGTCCTTTATCTTTTGTGATTAGTCCTTAGTCATTAACCAAGGACTAATCACATATCACCTAAGTCGCTGATAGAGTCCGGCGCTTGCTCACCATCTTATAGGTTTCGATGATGTCACCTTCAGTCCAATCATTGAATCTATCAATACGAATACCGCATTCAAATCCGGCATTGACCTCTTTGACATCATCCTTCATCCGCTTCAGCGAATCAAGCACCCCTTCGTAGATCATTTGACCCCGACGTTGCACTCGGATCTTGCAGTTTCGCACTGCTTTGCCTGACTGTACGTAGCAACCTGCCACCGCACCGCGACCGACGGGGAAGACAGCTCGGACTTCCACTTGACCCAAGGGTTCTTCCACCAATTCTGGCTCCAGTAACCCTTCCATCGCCGCTTGAATGTCATCCAAGAGATTATAGATGATGTTGTATTCGCGCACATCAACACTCTCTTGTTCAGCAGCAGAACGAGCGCCGTGAGCCAAAGTGGTATTAAAGCCAATGATTACCGCACCACTAGCCGCCGCTAAGTCAACATCGGTTTCGGTGACTTCTCCAGCCGTCGCTAATAGGACTCGGATTTGAACTTCATTTTGGGGTAACTGTTTGAGTGAACCCAGAATGGCTTCAACCGAACCTTGTACATCTGCCTTCAGGATCAAGTTGAGTTCTTTGAGTTCCCCTTCTTGAGCTTTGGCAGAGAGGCTATTCAGGCTGACTCGGCGGGACGACATCACCTGTTGCAGACGAGATTCGCGCTGTTCTTGGCTTCTCGTATCCGCAACGGCGCGAGCTTCTTTTTCTTGTTCAAAGACGTCAAACTCATCACCAGCAGCCGGGACATCGCTTAAACCCAATACCTCTACGGCAAAGGAGGGTGCTGCCTCGTCTACTCGTTTGCCTCGGTCATCGATCATGGCTCGTACTTTACCGAAGACCGATCCCGCCACTAGAGTATCACCCACCCGCAGCGTGCCATTTTGCACCAACAATGTGGCAACTGGACCTCTTGATTTATCCAGGTTGGCTTCAATAACCGTACCTTTGGCTAATCGGGCGGGGTTAGCGGAGAGTTCTTCAATGTCAGAAACGAGCAGGATCATTTCCAGGAGCGTATCCAAGTTTTCTTTTTGGATCGCACTCACGGGCACCATGATCGTGTCACCGCCCCATTCTTCTGGAACTAATCCATGTTCCATTAACTCCTGCTTCACTCGGTCAGGTTGTGCTCCTTCCTTATCAATTTTGTTAACGGCAACCACAATCGGCACCTCAGCGGCTTTAGCATGGCTAATCGCTTCTCGGGTTTGCGGTTGTACCCCATCATCGGCAGCAACAACTAAAATTGCAATATCGGTTACTCGCGCTCCTCGCGCCCGCATCGCGGTAAAGGCTTCGTGACCTGGAGTATCCAGAAAGACCACCTGTTGGACTTTATCTTCATGCTCCACATCGACATGGTAAGCACCGATGTGCTGAGTAATTCCTCCCGCTTCGCCTTGTGCCACTTTGGTTTCGCGAATGGCATCCAGCAACGTGGTTTTACCGTGATCGACGTGACCCATGATTGTGACTACGGGTGGACGTCGAACCAGGTATTCCAAGTCAGCCGCATCCAGCATTTCGGTTTTAGCGGCTTCTGATTCAGCTTCTTCTGTTTGAACATCAACGCCAAGTTCTTCGGCAACCATTTGAGCGGTGGGCAGATCCAGGGTTTGGGTGATATTCACTGCCAGTCCCTTGAAGAATAGCTGCTTAATCACCTCTGTTTCGGCAAGGTTGAGCTTATTCGCCAGTTCTCGAACGGTTAGCGAATCGTTTAAGACAATTTGCTCAGGACGTTCAGCGACTTCTTGCTTTTCACGACGGCGATCGCGACTTTCTGGTTTACTGCCGGTTTTAACTTCTGGCTTTTTCCTAACCTGACTGGCTGCCGTTGGTGGGGGAGTCTGTCCCGTTTGAGATTTAGGTTTAGGAGGACGAGCAACTGACATACTGACTGCCACAGGAGTGTCAGCTGTTTGGTAGTCACCATCAAACTCTTCCTCATCCTCTTCGATCAGTTTAGGTCGCCGCTTGAGCTTAGCCGCTTTTCCGGGTTTAGCTCCTTCGCGATCTTCTTCTTCATCAATCCATTCACGTTTCTTCGACTGACGTGGCGGCGTGGGTCGTTTGACTTTAAGATTTTTAAGTTCCGGCGGTTCCAGAAGGGTTTCTACGCCCTCATCGACCTCCTCCTGCTTCTGTTCCTGAGAATCCGAATCGATAGCCGCCACTTCAGGACTCTCACCCGGACGAGTCGGTCGGGAGCGTTTGGGGGGAGATTGAAGTTTAGGAACAGGCTGAGCCGGAGGTTTCGGATGAGCTGGGGCTGGAGATTTAGCCGGAGTTTGAACCGGAGTTGGCGGTTCAGGAGAACTCGTCGATTCAGGCGGCTGAGAACGGTCATCCGACTCTGATGGAGTCTCATCCGATCGCTCGCGCTTCAATTTCGGTCGTTCGACCTGGGTGGGTTGACTGGGTTTCGGTGACGCTGGCCGAACGGGGGGTTGGATAAGTTTGGGTTTTGCTTCCACTTCAGCTTTAGTATCGTTCTCCTGTGACCCTTGAGATGGAGTTGGTGTTTCTGTTTCTGTTTCTGTTTCTGAGTCAGAATCGTCCTCCTGCAAATTCACTGGTGTCGTCGGTCGATTAAGCTGGGCGGGTGGACGCGGTGGATTCACAGTCGGCTTGACGGGGGGTTGAGAAGACTTTGACCCAGATTCTGATCCCTGGGAAGAGCTAAAACTGGAACGAGGCTTAGGCTTAACGCTCAGAATTTGCTGTTTGCGCTGATTATTATTGTTAGAGTGTCCATCTGTATGGTTAGCAGATGCTGAGGTTGTTTGGTCACGACCTTTGAGGCTAGTGATCCCCTCAGCATATTTTTCCGCCGCCGCTCTGATTCGCTCAGCTTCAGATTCTGTAATCGTGCTACTGTGACTTTTGACTGCAATATGAAGTCCTTCGCAAATATTCAAAATGTCCTTGTTGTCCAAATTCAATTCCCGTGATAATTCGTAAATTCTGACTTTGCCGTTGTTCATCCACTATTCCCCCGTCGTACATATTGTTACACCATAGCTAAATGATTGAAAGCGTGCGTGGTCATTGGTTTCCGTGCCGGATTGGCTTAAATCAATAAGGTGTCTTTAAGAGTCTACTCGATAACTCACCAATAACTCATGTTACACAGGCGATCATTGATTGACTGTAAGCCAGTTGGATATCTCTACACTCTTAATCAGAGCCTGGATAGTTAACTTACACAAATCTTAACAAAACTAGATAGATTTTCTAGATCCCTAGATCCTCAGTCTCTTCCTCAGGTAGGAGTTGTTAACTTGATCAGGGTCAGACTCACCTCCGAACACCATTAGTAATGGTACTCCTTTACCATCCTAGCGATTGCTTAGGTTCATTGAGAGCCTTGCTGGAGTTTTTTGGATGCATTGGCTCAATCGCTGCTGCGTTGGATGCTCCAGGGACAAGGTTCTAAACGCTGCCATAATCGTTGATAAATTTCGTCGGGAACCGATGCCCTCAGCGCTCGTCCCAATCGATTTTTTTTCTGAGCAGCCGCCAGACAACTCGCTTGAGGACAGATATAAGCCGAACGTCCCATGCCCTGATCTAATTTTACCTGTCGCGAGGGATGGATTCGCACAACTCGCCATAATGCTTGTTTTTGAGCCACCCGGCGACAACTTAGGCAACGTCGGTAATTGGGTTCCATAAGATTCGGACAATGATTTTGGTGTAGGCTCGCATGAGTTTACTGTTCACGGCATAACCTATCTCGGTAAACGAGGTGAGGACAGTGAGGAGGGTGTCTTGAGCAACGGCGTACACCAGCCTCCATGAAAATCTCTCCCCGTTCCCTCTTGATCAAGTTAGGTGCAAGGGTTCAACGCCCTTAAGGAATCTACAGCCTTGCTCTGATCCTCCTAAGATTAGGACAAAATATCCTCCTCTTCCTCGTCTTCAGCAAATTCTTCCTCATCTTCAGCAAATTCTTCCTCGTCTTCAGCAAATTCCTCCTCGTCTTCAGCAAATTCCTCCTCGGCTAGAGATTGAGGATTTGTCACCTTTGCCTCTAACTCGGCTGGTGAGGAAGTTTCTCTCTCTAGTTGCTCCTCATCCTCTTGTTCATCAGCGAGTTCGGCTTCCCTCTGTGCGATCGCGGCTTGTAACTCCTGCATTTTCTGGTGTTCAGCTTCGTAGTCGTACTTGGCGATATCTTTAATATCAATCTTCCAACCTGTGAGACGAGCTGCTAGGCGAACATTCTGTCCCTCTTTGCCAATAGCTAAACTGAGCTGATCTTCCGCGACCAAAATGTGAGCTTGACGCCCTTCCGGATTCACCAATAAGACTTCCTCTACTCGTGCGGGACTCAGAGCATTGGCTATATAGGTAGCGGGATCAGGCGACCAACGAATCACATCTATTTTTTCGCCGCGCAATTCATTAACGACCACTTGAATGCGCGATCCCCTAGCGCCGATACAAGCCCCAACGGGATCAACATCCCGCTCTAGGGTATCCACGGCAATTTTAGTCCTAGGTCCGACATGACGCGACGGTGGATTAGCTTCTCGCGCCACCGCCACGATTCGCACGACTTCATCTTCGATTTCTGGGACTTCATTGGCAAACAGATAGACCACTAAACCAGCCGAAGCTCGCGAAACCACAAGCTGGGGTCCACGGTGAGGACCTTCACGCACTTTTTTGAGAAAAACCTTAAAGGTACTGCCAATGCGATAGGTATCGTTGGGTAATTGTTCGCGCTTAGGCAGTTCAGCTTCCACTTCCGGCTGACCAAAGCCGCTGCTAATCGCCATGATCACCGATTGCCGCTCAAATCGTAGCACTCTGGCTTGGAGAACCGTTCCTTCTAACTCTTCAAATTCTTCTTGGATCAACTTACGCTGTTGATCCCGTAGTTTTTGGGAGAGTACCTGCTTGGTTTGAATAGCTGCCATTCGACCAAAATCACGTTGATCTGGGGTAACATCCAGAACCACCGAGTCACCTAATTGTGCCTCTGATGCGACTTCTTGAACTTCTTTGAGGGAAATATGATGATCGGTGTTGCCAACTTCCTCAACAATGGTTTTGGTACAAAGAATGCGGAAGCCTTCTTCTTCGATATCTAAATCGACCTCAAAGTTGTTAAAATACTCATCATCAAAATGAGGTCGCTCTATGCGTTGCGCTCGACGATAGCGCTCGTAGCCTTTGATCAGTGCTTCTCTCAGTGCCTGTTGGACTGCTGATTTCGGTAAATTATGGCTTTGAGAGATCTCTTCGATCATCTTTTTTAGTCCCGGCAGATTAACGATAGACATAGGCAAATCTCCATAAACTGTTTATTAGGGGTCGTGAACAACCGCAACCCATGCTCAATGACTAAATTCCATAAGATCTAAACGGGTTTAACCCTGCTCATCGAACTGAACTTTAGTCACTTGCTCGCGAGGAATGGCGATCGCCCGTCCTTTTTGGTTGATATATACACGGGTATCATCCCGGCGAATTAATTTCCCTCGCCATTCTTTATGTCCTTGGTCAGGTTCAGCGGTGTTGACCACCACGGAAAATCCTTTAAATGCGATGAAGTCTCGGTCTGTCGTTAGCTCTTGCGAGATCCCAGGACTAGAAATTTCCAAAACATAAGCATCTGGAATCAAATCCACGGCATCTAATTCAGCTTCTAAAGCCCGACTCATGCGTTCACAGTCATCTAAACCCGTATCGCCGTCGCGGTTGCGGATATCTACCCGAAGTACAGGGGGACGTCTGTTCGTGTGAAACACCGCCCCAACGAACTCCAATCCCAATTTTTCGGCTACTGGGGTTGCCAAATCGATTAGTTGTGGAATCAGGGGATGAGTCATAGAAAAACTTCAACAAAAAAAGTGGGTTCAACCCACCTCCAGGTAAAATTTCTGCCAAGAAGCCTAGCAATAATTAACACAATCTCTACCCTGCTTGTGTACTTGGGAACAGTTTTATAGTTCCCCCAGACGCCGACATCAGGATAGAGTGACTTCCGTTGCTATGTTAGAGTTTAGCGCAATCTTTGCACGTTGTGGGATCGGATTACCACAAGCAAAGGGGGGTGACGGTGGAGTGTTGACCCTTTGCTTCGCTAGTCGGACATGGTGCGTGAGTTAACCCTCCACCTCCCCTGTCTTCCTCATCTTCCTCATCTCCCTCAACTACACCTGTCGCTTTTGCCGAATTGCCCGGGTTTGGTCAAGAATGTCTTCTAAGTCCTCTTGGGACAAGCGTTCGACATAATTAACTTTGACTTCCTCTAAGAAGGCGTTGAGCAAGTATTGAATTTCATCTAAGGTTTTCTGGGTCTGCATTTGAGAGCCATAAGCTTCGCCCAGATGACGAATTAACCGTTGCAGAATTTGATCTCCAACTGGATCATCTGCGATCGCGGCGTCTAATCCATCGTAAAGCGCTTGGGTAATTTGGTGTACCAGTTGTTCGGTTAACTGATTGCGAATTGTTTCTACACCTGGTACTCTCTCTAGTCCCTGATAGGCTTGAGACTGATTCAAAATTTTGTCCACGTTATGCCGTAGCAAGTCTTCTATATCGGTACGGATAGCAGGAAACACCTGATTAACTGTCATCTGCACCATGATCTTAGTCAGTGCTGCGACTTCGTCGGTTTCGTTGAGATCGATGTAGGGGCGAACTTCCCGTTGCTGAAGAAAATTGGCTATCTCCCCTTGGCGAATGGAAGATTGGAGTTCGTTAATAATCTGAATCACTACCACTTGGGTCATATCGCCAGCGATTTCAGCGACAAATCCTTGACGCGCTTGTTTCTGAATCGCACTCATATCAACTAGCTTCGCCTGATCCAGTCGAATTGTCACCGGGATGATTCGCAGCCAGCGCCAGAGGGGAATCAAGAAAAAGATGTCATACCAACGCCATAACATCGCATCGAGCCAACTGACCCCTGTTCGCTGGCGACTGATGAACCAAGTACGACCCAAAAAATCTGTCAAAAAGATTAGGAAAAACGGGAAATCAACGAGTCCAAAGTAATCGACAAAATCGCCTGTTTCTCCAATGGGACGGTAGTAGTTGGCTTGAATTAAAGGACGAATCTCCTCGTTGAAAAATTCGAGTTCATTCTCCGGATCTTTAGCGGTTAAGTTTGCTTGACTCCAAAATTCTATAAAGGCTTCTTTGGCAGAATCCTCGTCATTGGCAATATGCTCCCGCATCTTATTTTTTATTTTTTCCAAATCTCCCGTTTTATTGGCAAGTTGGAACGGGTTTGTTTCAATCATTTCTACGCTGCGTTGGCGCAGGTCTTCTAAAAGTTGGGTGACTTCAGGAGACTGTAAGCTTCTCAGCTTTGTTCTTAGGTTGGTTGCATCAATCTCCGCTTTTAATTCATCAACCTTATCCAAATATTGCTCTGTGTCTCGATAGGGTTGAATCCCCTTGATTGGGTCATACCACTGGGTAATCGGCGGTAGGGGAACCTCTAAGGGCAAACCGGAAAAACTAACCGGACCGATGTCAAAACTTAATAATTGGACTTCCCCATGTAGCCAAAAATCTCTTAGAGGTAGGTAGGTTAAGTCAAACAAAACCAATAGGTAATTCAGCGAAGCCACAAGTGCAACCGCTCGTTCCCACAAAAGCGCGAGACGAAATTTACGCTTACTTTTGCTTGGGGTCAATCGTTGGATGGATGACATATTTTTTAGGACTAGACCAGCACTAAGTTTAGATATAACTACTTATAGCCAAACTTGGACTGATCAGAAGGGATTCACGTTGAGTGCTAACTAGAACTATCAATCCTATGGGTGATAGGGTTTTCTGTCAAACTAGGTTAGCTTGGCGGTTGTAGACGCGGAGCGGCTTCCCGTAGGGTAACCGCAGCTACACAAACGAAACCCGCCTGCGCGGGTTCCCGTATCCTTTATTTTTTTCCTTCTTTCGAGGCTGGATACCTCGTCCATAGCTAACTTTTCACGGGAAGTCTAGAAACCTGAGTCAGGGCGGGTTTAGTTACATCTGGGTGCAACCAAAAAGATGGTTGTGAAACCCGCCCCTACACAATCAATACTCACGTTGCTCCACATACCGTGAAAAGTCAAGTCCATAGTGGAACTAAGAATCCCCGCACTTATAGAGCGGGGAGTGTCAAATTAACTATGGAAAGACACGACCAGGATGAGTCATGGGAGCGCTAGGACTGTTGTAGATATCCCATTCCTCAATACCCCGATCGCGCAGAATGGTTTCGGCTTGGCTTATTTGCTGATCCGTTCCCTGAACCAACACCAGATAATCCCCATAAGAGAGGCGATCGCTATATTTTTTGGCTTGCTCTTCGGGAACGCCTAAGTTCGCGAGTATACCGACCAAACCACCAGCGGCTGCACCAATAGCTCCTCCGCCTAATGCAGATGCGATCGCGGCGGCTTCGGTTCCAACAAATACCACCGGACCCACACCAGGAACTGCTACGGTGACTAACCCAACCAGTAATCCAGTTAATCCGCCCAAGACACCCCCAGCTACAGTCCCTGTGGTTGCATCTTTAGCTTTTTCATGACTCACTGGATCGGTAACTCTCACCCCAGACACCTGATCGGGATGTTCGGCGTCTTTGGCAATCACTGAAACGAGGTTCATGTCAAATCCAGCCGCTTTTAACCCATCGAGAGCATTTTTTAAATTTTGCTCGTAAGAAAAGACACCAATCGCTCGCTGATTTTGCGTTACAGGTGTTGGTGCTGTTGGTGGTGGAGTAACCGGAGTTACACCCGTCGGCGTTGCACCCAAAGGTTCACCAAAGGGGCCTGTGTACGCCGCGCCAAGGGGTGTAGGAGATCCCACCGGAGCCGCCGTTGGGTGAGTATAGCCGGGAGCGGGAGTATTCACCTCAGGACGGTTATAACTTCTCCACTCTTGAATTCCTTGAGGTTTCAGGATAGAAGCCGCACGGCTGATTTCCTCTGGTGTGCCATCCACTAGGATTAAATAATGTCCTTTTTCTAAGCGATCTTGGTAAATTTTTGCTTCGGCTTCGGGAACTTCTAATCCAAGTAATGCCCCAAATAAGCCGCCAGCCGCACTACCAACCGCCCCACCTAGGAGGGTATTGCCAATCACTGAAGCGGCTGCACCGCCGACTAAAATGGGTCCAACTCCAGGAAGCGCGATCGCACCCAAAGTACCAATTAAACCTACAATACCTCCTGTAACTCCCCCCGCAACTGCACCAGCCGCCGCACCTTCACCCGCTTCATTTTCGGTATCATCTTGCACTTCAACGCCAGCAATTTGCTCCTCATCCCGGGCAATGGCTGATACTTGGTTCATGG
Source organism: Coleofasciculus sp. D1-CHI-01 (assembly GCF_040218875.1). Classification (NCBI taxonomy): domain Bacteria; kingdom Bacillati; phylum Cyanobacteriota; class Cyanophyceae; order Coleofasciculales; family Coleofasciculaceae; genus Coleofasciculus; species Coleofasciculus sp. D1-CHI-01. Next base: position 25,483 of record NZ_JAVJQP010000088.1, on the reverse strand, counting down.
GAAAATTGGCATCTCTCAGATGTTTTAGAGCATCTTCGGTAGCTTGTCGCGTCGGAAAGACCCCCACACCTCGCTGATATTGACCTAACGTCATAGTATCCGCCTCCATTTATCTATAGGTTTTCACCCTGATACCCCTATTTCTACATTTCTCTGGCAGACATTCATCAATCGTGCGAGATAACCACTATTAGTCACTTGTCCATCTGTAGGAAGAAAGAATTGTATGAATCATGATTGGATGAGGTAGTCGGGGCGGGTTTAGTCACATCTGGGTAAAGTACGAAACGATAATCGTAAAACCCGCCCCTACATCAACACTCTATCGCCTGTTTCCTGACATAAGACATAAGACATAAGACCATTCCACGGAAATTGCGACTCAGGGGTTCGGTTCTACGACCCCGGAGAGATGACGAGAGCCAGTATCCTCATAGATAGACAAGTAGAATTGGCAGTTCATGGGGATAGATAGTGGTGCAAAAGTGGTTGTTACCAAACATCAGCGAAGTTTTAGCTCAGAATACGCCGACTGGGGTGAACAATCCGGTCGAATCTCAGGTTGAATCGACAACGGTTGTCATGAATAAGGGACAGCGCAGTGCGGCGAGTCAGCGGATGAGAGACGAAAGGCGATCGCAGCGAGAATGGCAAAGTGCGATCGCGTCTCTGGAAAAGTTACTCTTACAAGTCCTTTGCCAAGACGATCAAGGGGACAACTCAGCATCTCTAAACGGGTTAGTTTTAGCCGGTCCTGCACCTGTTTTAAGCCACTCTGATTTGCTTTCTCATTTTCAAACGGGGGTGTTTACGACTGAAACAGTAAACCCTTGGAGTTTTATGCCCTTTCAATTGCCTCCAGCTCAACCGGAAAAAGCTCAAGGTACGGTTAATACTACTTATGAACTCTGCTTATTTCCGGCTGACTCATTGACTGAGGAGCAGTTTTGCTTAGTCTTTACCCGTGGCTTTAGTTTAGTTATGGCGGCGGGAGACGATCCCAATGGTGTACCTGGATTTCGCTTTTCCTTTGATCCAGAGGATGTACAAAAAGCTTGGGCGTCTCTTTATCCTCGTTTATTATTAGTCAATCCCCATCAACTGAGTCATTTAGATACATTAGTTAAGCAGTTTGCGCCTCAGCCTCCCGATTATAAAATTGTTATGCAATTTGGGCGTCAGTTGCTGCAAAATATGCCGGAATATTCTGTAGAACCGAAGAATGAAACCATAGCAGTAACCCCGATTAATTCAGTTACTCAAGTCTCTACAGACCCAGCGTACAGTGAGACAATTGAAGACCGGGATTGGCAACCCTTAGCTAAGTCAGAAACCCGTGTTAATCATCGAGTGTCCCAACTCCGTGAATCCGCGCCGGATGTGGAACTTCTGCAAGCTTTAACTCATGAAGTTCGCACACCCCTAACGACGATTCGCACGTTAACTAAATTATTATTAAAACGTAAAGATTTAGCACCAGAAGTGATTCGGCGTCTGGAAATCATAGATCATGAATGTACAGAACAGATTAACCGCATGGAGTTAATTTTTAGAGCCGTTGAATTAGAAACAAAAGCGGTGAAAGAAACCCCTGTTAATCTCACATCAATGTCATTGGCTCAAATTTTCCAGACTAGTATTCCCCACTGGCAAAAGCAGGCACAGCGGCGTAATGTCAGCTTGGATGTCGTATTGCCGCAAAATCTGCCCACGGTGGTGAGTAATCCTTCGATGTTAGATCAGGTGTTGACGGGTTTAGTGGAGAATTTTACCCGTACCTTACCAGCCGGCGGTCATATTCAGGTGCAGGTCACTCCCGCTGGAGACCAGTTAAAGTTGCAATTTCAGTCCCAACCTAACCCAGAGAATTCGGGGAATTTGGATAAGTTTGGACAGTCAACCTGTCAGACGTTAAAGTCAATTGGTCAGTTATTAATGTTTCAGCCAGAAACAGGCAGTCTGAGTTTAAATCTAAACGTGACCAAGCATTTGTTCCAAGCCTTGGGCGGTAAATTAATTGTGCGTCAGCGACCGCAAACTGGGGAAGTGATGACGATATTTTTGCCTTTGGAAGTTAGGAATAATAGCAGTAATCAAGAGGGAATATTGGTGTAGCAGTCTCACCAACAGCCAGGGGTTGGGTTAAACCCCTGGCTAAAAGCTAAAGTTGTATCATTTCGCCTATAACTTTGCCCCATAGTAAGGCGAAAGAATTACTCCATCCTGATAATCTAGTAATCGTAACGATGTGATCCAAATAGTGCAATATCTGAATACTATGATGCTCAAAAAACTATCCTTAAATCACCCCTGGCAAAATCAATGCCTTCGCCGATGCTTAACCGCAATCATTGGACTAATTCTAGGAATTAACCTAGTATGCTTCCCAGCGATCGCGGCGACTCCAGCCATAGAGGTTAACGTGAGTTTGGGCAATTCAGCCGATGAATTGAAGTTCTTCCCTAACCAATTTGAGTTTGTCGCAGGTAAACGCTATAAACTGTTGCTGGATAATCCTAGTCCCCAAAAGCACTACTTCACCGCCAAAGACTTTGCTGATGCGAGTTGGACTCAAAAAGTTGAAGCCGCCAAAGTCGAAGTTAAAGGAGCAATCCATGAACTGGAACTGAAACCCGGTGGCGAGGCTGAGTGGGTATTTGTGCCAATGAAACCCGGAACCTACGAACTTCATTGTTCAATTCCTGGACATACAGAAGCAGGTATGGTAGGAGAAATTACCATAAAACCTGAATAATATGATGTCCGGCTTGCTCACCCATAATAAAAATGTAGGGGCTTGGTTACCAAGCCCCTACGCACTTGGGTTAAAAAACGCGATCGGCGGGATAAGGAAATAATATTATTACTCCCCTCTTTGAGACTGACGAATGGGAATCTCAATCCAAAATCCAGTTCCTTCTCCTGGCTGAGAACTGCATTTAAATATTCCCCCATGTTTTTCCACGATAATTTGATAACTAATCGAAAGCCCTAAACCCGTTCCTTTACCAATCGGCTTGGTTGTAAAAAAGGGATCGAAAATTTGTGATTGAAGTTCTGGGCTAATTCCTGAACCACTATCAGCAATTTGAATGATGATATGAGTTGGAGATGAGCCTTGATTTTTCTCTATTTGTGTGGTGTTATTCGGACTATATTGGTTCTCACTAATCTTAGATTGAACACTTGTGGAAATCGTAATCCTCTGGTTATCTGGATTACAGTCTTCTAACGCATCGATCGCGTTGCTCAAAACATTCATAAAAACCTGGTTGAGTTGACTGGGATAGCATTCAACTAACGGCAACTCCCCATAATTTTTGATCACCTGAATCCCTGGATAATTGGGTTTCCCTTTCAGGCGATATTGTAAAATCAGTAATGTACTCTCTATCCCTTCATGAATATCCACTAACTTTTTCTCGGCTTGATCCAGGCGGGAGAAGTTTCGCAACGACAAAACTAGCTTGCGAATCCGTTCCGATCCCATTTTCATCGACTCTAAAAGCTTGGGTAAATCTCCTTCTAAAAACTCCAAGTCGATAACATCTAACAATTCAATAATTTCTGGCTCTGGCTGAGGATGATATTTCTGGTAGGAATGAATAATATTCAGTAAATCCTGAGCATACTGACTGGTATAAACCAGGTTACCATAAATAAAATTAACCGGATTATTAATTTCGTGAGCGACTCCCGCAATCAACTGTCCCAGACTCGACATTTTTTCGGTTTGAATCAGTTGGGCTTGAGTTTGCTTTAGATGGTGAAACGCACTTGCCAATTGTTGGGCTTGGGCTTGAGTATGGGTAAATAATTCCGCTTGCTGAATCGCCACCGCCGCTTGATCGGCTAACTTTTTTAGCAGTTTAATCTCTGAGGGAAGCCAATCTCGCCTAGCTTTACATTCTTGAGCAATTAAAAATCCCCACAGAGGTTGCTCCCATCTGGGACAAGGAAGACTATCCAGCATAATGGGTATTTCATTAGTTTGAGGATTCTCCACGCCAATGGGAACAATTAAAGCGGCTTGTACTTGACAACGTTTTAAGAACTCTTGTTGATCCGGAGTTAATCGGGCTTGAGTGATATCCTTAATCACTCCTAAATTACCTCGCTTATACACTTGAATCTGGGCTTTCGAGAAATACTGCTGCGGATCATCAATATCCAAAAGCGATAACCACTCACCTGTCATCGATTCCACAATAACTTGACCGTGGGAATCATCGGTAAACCGATAAATGATCACTCGGTCAGTGTTCAGCAGTTGACGAACTTCTCGTACAATCGTTTGTAGGGTGGTTTTCAGATCAAGAGTACTGCGAATTTGGTTGGTCACTCGCTGTAGCGCCCGCCCTTGCTCTAGAGATTGTTGTAACTTAGCTGTGCGTTCAGCCACTTGGCATTCTAAGTTACTATTTAGGGCTTGTACTTGAGCATAAAGTTTATATTGCTCGATCGCCATGGCAAAATGATGACCGAGTGCGATCGCTAGTTCAATGTCGTAATTCGTCCACGGTTGAGCTTGATTCCGTTTCACCTCTCGCCACTGTTCAAAGGATTGACGGGGACTGCGTTGTTGTTCATTGGGGTTAAACTCTCCCGCCCACAAAATTTCTTGCATCACTTGAGAGCGAAAAATACTCAGATACCCCAGGAATGAGGAGCGATAATACAAGGGTATTACTAACCACCCTCGAATGGGAGTAGCATCAAAAGCTGAAGCCAAACTCGCCAACTCTGAAACTTGATACAAATCGTTGACGATGAGCGGCTGACAACCAACGGGACTCGAATTAGATGCGGATGAGCCATTGTGCCTGTCAGGGGTTATATTTCCAGTTACCCATTGGACAAACAAAGGATGCTCTTCAATCGTCGTCGGACTGTCTTGATCTCCAAATGTAGGTTGTGTGCCACATATAAGGCACTCTGCCCTAGGATTCACTTGGTCTGGGGCTATATAGAGTCTACCTCCCCAACTCGATAGAGCGCTAACCGTTTCTTGTAATGCAGCTTGAAGTTGAATCGTGGGTAATGAATGCAGCAAGGTGGAGACACGATTAATCGTCGCTTCGATCTGATGCTGCTGACGGGTTTGGGATAAGAGATTAGATTGGGCAATAGCAATGGACACTTGATCCACCACCGATTGGACAATCTGCAATTCCCGTTGGCTAATGGTACGGGATGTGACGTGATGAGAGACTAAAAGTCCCCAGAGTCGTTTCTGGGAGCGTTGAGCCTGGATATCATAGTGGACAATGGGTAAGACCATTGAAGACTGGACCCCCATTGCTCGTAAATACTTGACATGACAAGCATCTACGGGACGATAGTGAATCGGTTGCGGCGTGGAGCGATTCTCTGTTTCTGAGGGTTCTAAGGGTGATAAACCAATCAGTCCCCCAGAAACATCCACAATGGAACGCAAGCGCTCGGTGAGGTACAATTGACGGGCTTGTTCGGGAATATCATCGGCGGGGAAGTTTAATCCGTTGAGAGAAGACAGTCGATTGGTGTTGACTGATTCAGCAATCACCTGTCCACCACCCGACGCATTAAAGCAGTAAACCATGACGCGATCGGTTCCTAACAACGATCGCACTTCTGCAACTGTGGCATTTAAAATCTCTTGTATTTCTAAGGATTGGCGAATCCGATTCGTGATCCGGCGCAACAAGTCTTCTTGATCGAGTTCTGGCTGTAACACTGTCCTACTCCTATGAAACACGGTCTGATTCTGGGTTAGAGGGCAATCCAAGTTACGAATCAGATGGTTAGCTCGATGCACCGACTTCACAAATCTGTGTGAATATACTTAATTAATAGTGTAAGGATTCTGAGCGCTGAAATCAGTTTTCACATAAAAACCCAGCCGTGAGCGATCGCCCTAACCTGAACGCCCTGAGTTGTATGTCACGCCTTTGATGGGCATACCCCCACACCCTACACCCCTGATCAGGATTTCCCTGAGACAAATTAGATGCACATAAGCGAATCAGACGGTAAATTTGATTCTACCGTTTCCTCTGAATTAGTTGAAAGCCCCAGAGTAAGCGCCTGTCGTCCTCAGATTTACCGATCCACGAGTTTGCAGTTCGCCTGTGCTAAATGCTGTCGGATATGTTGACGGACATTCATCAGCATTTTTCCCAAATGATTCTCACCGGTTTGATCCTTACCACAACCCCAGTAGTAATCCCTGGGAGAATCTTCAACAATCACTTCTTCTCCGGTGTTCAACAAGATTTCCTGAATATCAGGATGGGTGAGAAATTTGGTCAAAACCCCTCGCCACATGATCTGTTGTTTAACCTGTTCCCAATCAGGACGATGATTACGGGTGCGATCGCGTCCGAGGAGGGCGGCTTCCATTGGTGTTGACACATTTTTGATTGTCCTGATCAAGGCTTCGTCTGTCGTTCCGACGAACTTGTGCGCTTGATAGTAATGCTCAACGGTTTGCCAATACCAGCCATCGATCTGGATTGGGTGGGGAGAGAAGTTGGAAAAGCAGCCATAGGGTTCCTCAACCTTATAAAAATAAATTGTCATGGCAAAACTGTCAAACTATTTCGCTGGGCAAAAAGCCTCGTCTAATGACGAGTCACGTTGTCGGGTGCGGCGTCGGAAACCATGTCCCTGAAGCCCACCCCAGATTTAAGGGTTTAGTTATCTAGTCCTTTTTATTGGTCAACCGACGGCTGATTGACACCTAAATCTTATAGTAGCGATCACCAGGCGTTGACGATGAGGGGAATGAGGGGGATGAGGAGAGGGGGAGCTAGTACAGCGGGCATGGAAATACTTGAGCGGCTTTGTATCTGCGGGAGAGCAGGGTTGTAGGGGCGGGTTTCACTATTATCGTTTATGAAATGGATGTGACTAAACCCGCCCTTTAGGGGAGCAGGGGAAGGCGAATCGCCAAACCCGCTAAAACAATAGCAGCCTTACCTGACTCATCTAAGGGATTTCCTCTTGCTATCACTATGCTAAACAGAGTTGCACTGAACCACTACCCTTGAGTTGTCTTCAGTTGCATTGCTCCCGACACGTTAATTGAGGAAATATTAGCGGCTATGGGTGGGCTGCTATTGTTAATTAGGATCGTTTCACTATCTGATGTGGCAGATATTACTGATACAACAGAGATAAGATGGATAGTCGTTTTACCTCCTGAACTCAACAGTGAACGAAAGTGTAATATCTGTCACTGGAAGCTTGATTGATTGCTTCAATTCTTAATTTATCACTGTTCCGGAAAATGGGATCAAAATGATAAACTAATTTACTTTCCGTTAAAATCTGTAATGTAATCGGCAGAATGTCGAAAAAAAAAAAGAGTCACTTGCGCGACTCTCTTGATTATCAGGGTGCATCTACATATCAAACTATAGCACTTTGGGGATGAGGGGTGTAACCCCCTATTTAGGCAAAGAGGGACAAAGAATAATTGCTGCAAGCTAGTCAATGACTGGGGTTGAATAAAAATTGCCTAAAAAAATAGACAGCATTTTGTTACAAAAATTAACTAATATAGAAAAAACAGTCATCCAGAATCGGGAACCATGCAAACAGCTACCCCACCATCAACCCGTAAAGCTTGGGCAAACGCGATCGCTCAACCCGCCACTGAAATTCCCCTAACCCCCTTACCAATTCTCTCTGGCAGAATTCCTCAAGGGTTACGAGGCTCTCTGTATCGCAATGGACCAGCCCGTCTAGAACGAGGAGGTCAACGGATGGGACATTGGTTTGATGGGGATGGCGCTATTTTAGCGGTTCATTTCACCGATGCGACAGCGACTGGGGTCTATCGCTACGTGCAAACCTCCGCCTATCAAGAAGAAGCCGCCGCCGGGACATTACTTTATCCTAGCTATGGCACCAAAGCCGCAGGGCGAATCTGGGAACGGTGGGGTAAACCCGTGAAAAACAGGGCAAATACCTCTGTATTACCCCTACCGGATAAATTGTTAGCCCTGTGGGAAGGCGGGAATCCTTATGCACTTGACCTGCAAACCTTAGAAACCTGGGGGCGCGATCGCTTAGACTATTTAGGCGAGGGAGACTCGTTTTCAGCCCATCCCAAGTGTGATCCAGAAACGGGGGAGATATTTAACTTTGGCATCAGCCTCGGACTTAATTCCAGCTTAAATCTCTACAAAAGCGACTCAACAGGCAAAATTATCCAAAAAGGAACGATACCACTCAAAGGCATACCCCTAGTTCATGATTTTGTCCTCGCAGGCTCTTATCTTGTCTTTTTCGTGCCACCTGTACGAGTAAATCTCCTACCCGCCGCCTTGGGGGTGAGTAGCTTTGGGGAGGCGATGGAATGGCGTCCCCAATTAGGAACCCAAATTTTAATCGTTGACCGAGAAACGCTTTCATTAGTCGCCCGTAGCGAAGCTGATCCTTGGTTTCAGTGGCATTTTGCCAATGGCTATGTGAATCAGCAGGGTTCTATCGTGGTCGAATTTATTCGGTATCCGGATTTTGGCACAAACCAACGTCTCCAAGAAATCGCAATCGGTGAGATTCATACGGTTACCCACGAGACATTATGGCAAGTCGAGATCAATCCCCAAACTGGGATGATTATCGCCGAACGGGAATTGCTAGATCGATACGCCGAGTTTCCAGTGGTTCCAGACGCGCAAGTGGGTCAAGCCTCCCGTTCTATTTATATGGCACTGCATCGCCAAGATATGGATCACCGTCGCGAAATTTATAGTGCGATCGCACGGTTTGATTGTCAAACCCAAACCCTAATCGAAGCCGATTTGGGCAAGAATCGCTATCCCTCAGAACCCATCCATGCACCCGACGCGCTTAATCCAGAACAGGGGTGGGTATTAACCGTCGTTTATGATGGAAATTCTAACCAAAGTGAAGTGTGGATCTATGATAGCGATGCTCTTGATCAAGAACCTGCCTGTCGGCTGCAATTACCGCAGGTCATTCCGTTGAGTTTTCATGGCAGGTGGAAATCGGTTGGGTAAAGTTTTCATTGGTCGTTAGTTATTTGTCCTTAAACATAAATAACCCGACTATAAAAAGCGGGTTAGGACGAGGTATTTTCAACTAGCTTTATTTTCAAAGTGGTCTACTATCGAGGTTGACAGTCAGGAGGATCAGTTCGATTACAACCAGGGGGCGGACTTTGTTCTGTTGAAGCTAGCACTAACCTTTGCTGATTTACCAGAAAAGAGGAATCAAGTCTTCCTGGTTCAGATAGGGATAGACTAGCGAGCAAAACCCAATTATAAATGTGCATTGTAGATGTCATTTGCAGCGCTTATACAGCAAGACTGACGTTTTTGCTTCTTTAAGGAGAGTTAAAAATTAATCTCTACAAAAAATATCTCAAATTCGTAAGTCGTGTAATACTTGTTTCAGACAGTTCAATGCCAAATCCGCATAAAATTGGAAGAAATAATAAATTCTATAAATTTGATGGCTAAGGGAGTCGAACCGAAGCAACTATGGATGAAGACTAAAATCCAGATATTTAGGATATCAACCTGTCGCACTTATAAGATTGAAAATTGAATTTAATGGTGGAGATTAGGGAACAGAAAACCAGGAATGGAGAACAGAAAGCAGAGGTAGTGTGAGCCTTCCTCCTGCGTCAATGAAGTAGGTAGGGGTGAATATGATGTGTAATGTTACAAAGAAATGGTATTATACTAAATCCGCTTAAGTAACTCCCTTTATAATTTGGGTACTTTTTCCTTGCAGCCTTCTGCACTATGCCATCTTCCTTCTACTTTGTCCCCAGCACAAAGCCAGCACAAAGAGAATAGTTAATCCGGATTTAGTGATAGTAATATTCACACAAAATCATCAGCGCCAACTCGTCTATTAAAATTCAATGGATTACAAAACAGCCCGTAACTTTGTGATTAATCAAGCCACAATATCTGACCAAAATAAAGACGCATTTTTGGTTCGACTCAAGTCGTACAAACCACCGATTCCAGGTCAGATTACCAATACTTTATTAGCCCTAAAAATGATATTTGAGCGTCTGCGAGATGCATCGACTCTAGACCGAGAACTTGTTCACGCCTTATATTTATTGGCTTATGAGAGCCGAGAACAGTTTGAAGCAGGGCGTCGGGCTAGTGTGAATTGGCCCCCCCTGCTCGATGAAGATCTCAAGCGCATTGCTCGTGCTGTTGAGAGTATTTTTTCAGGTATTTGGCAAATGAATGACAAATGATATCATGTCCGATCAAATACTCCTCATAAAAACGCCTGAAATCCTTGTTATTAAAGTATTGCCATTAAGGGCAATCGTCAGGATATGATATGACAGGCAGGTAGGAAGGGAAAAGGCTAAGACTCCTTTCCAAATAACTACGGACATGACCAATGACCAATGACTAACGATTTCGCAATTCAACTTCAAGTTTGTCTAAATCTTCGGGCAAGAAAACCGTTATCCGCCCATTAATTGGTTTGCCATTCTCAGTTCGAGTCACTTCTAACCAATAGGCAAAGCGATCGCCTAATAAAAGCTCGCCTTGTCGTGCTATTAGCATGGGTCGATTTTGTCGCCGAGCTAAATCGATGGTTGCGGGTGTGGGATAAGCGTATACCAGGTTAGCTCTCTGGTAATCTTGATAGATTGCTGGACCATAAATAACTCGCAGTGACTCCGTGAGTCGTTCTGGAGTCACTCCATTAATCATGTCATAGAAGGAAATTTGCTCACTTTGAATCAGGCGGCGATTCGTGGGAAAGGCGATTTGACCTGGAGGAAGCACCGAGGCTTCAAATTTAAATCGTTGAGCGGCGGTATTCTGCTTAGTCACGACTAACCCATCGCCAATACCGGGTTCTAAGGTAGGATGAGCCGCAATCCAAGCGGCGACGGTTTCCACGGTTTGACCGGGTAACGCCTGAGCGGGATTGGCTGTCAACCCCAGTACCATGCCCATCAATAGAAATGACCCCAGTTTACGTCCCTTCATCGCCAGTCTCCTTTAAGTTTTCTTGTCCCATAAAACAATTATGGCAGTTAGACTGAACATCTCACCCTTTGGCAATTTGGCAGGATAGAGCGATCGCATTCCCCAATTTTCTGGCATCCTAGAGATGGTCAAGAGTCCCTTAGCACAGCTTCATGCCCCTTTCTCACTGCACCAAAAAAGAAATCCCGCCAACATCTCAACCCACAGACATTGATGGGCGTAGAGGTTTTGCCCCATGAAGCCAGATAGCAAGTACCAGCCACTCCTGGCATTTCTGCAAGAGAGTAATCAAGATGAAGTCATTCTCACCTTTGCAGAAATCGAGAAACTCATGAATGACACCTTACCCGACTCAGCACGGAAAAAACGGGCATGGTGGAGCAATCGCAGTAAAGGCGCACTGCAAGCTTCTGCCTGGATGGAAGCCGGATATCGGGTTGAGGATGTCGATTTCGAGCAACAACGGGTGACATTTCGCCAACCTACAGCTAAACCTAAAGTTCCGCATCTGGGTGACGCTGTGCTATGGAATGCTCAACTCATCAAGGCACTACGTCGCTACATGGGTTTAACTCAGGCAGAGTTTGCCCAAAAGCTTGGTGTACGACAGGCGACAGTTAGTCAGTGGGAAAACAGCGCTTATGAGCCGACTCTCGCTACATCTAAATATTTAAGCCTGATTGCAGAACAAGTTGGATTTCACGTCATAGAAGAAGACTAGAACACTCCAACTAATTTCAAGGAAGGTATTTACATATTGATGCTCTACCGCATATATTATATATGTTGACACAAAAATTCGGTAAAGCATCTACCTCAATAGTAAAGCTATGCAACCCATACGCCATCGCATCAACCCCAAAACCTTCGTCATCACCCTTGGGCAAATCGCCAAGCTCCTGAGAATCCCCCAAGAGCGTATCCTCAACTGGGAAAAATGGCATAACGTTCTTTGGGTACATATCAAAGGAATCGGCGGTTACTTCGTCAGCTACCGCCAAATTGAACAGTGGATTGCCGCTTGTCGCACGCTCATACGCTATTGTCCCAACCTCGACGCCCTCAATATCCTCTGGCAATCAATATGTATTGAAGCCCAACGCTATACACCAGAGGCATTATCCCGACTCGAAATAATCCACCAGCAGCGATATGCCCACTTCTCCAACCGCTAATAAACCTAAATGTGTCACAAGGGGAGCTGAAAAGGTGATTAGCCAGATTTTTTCTGCCACCCTTGGACGTGTCATTCTGTCGCTACTGTGGGCTGACTTGGCGGAATCTGCTCGATCGCGATTAAAGCTTCCATGACTGACTTAACAATCGGTGCAGCGACTGTAGAACCAAAAGCATTTCCCTTCGGTTCATCCACCACCGCCATCACCACATAACGAGGAGAATCCACACCGAGAATTCCCACAAAGCTGGTAATTTTGGCATTGGTAAAATACCCACCCGTGGGACTAGCTTTCTGAGCCGTTCCCGTTTTCCCCGCCACTCGATACCCTGAAATTTGAGCCGTTTTTCCCGTTCCTTGGCTAACCACAGTTTCCATCATTTCCAGAACGTTCTGACTGGTTTCTGGTGAGAAGATAGGGCGGGGCGCACTCAGGCGTGGTTGCCAATATAGCTGACCTTGACTATCAAAAAGTCCTTGTACCATATAAGGCATAACTAACTTACCCCCATTGGCTAACGTAGCATGGAGTTGAGCAAGCTGAAGCGGCGTTAGGGAAAAGCCTTGACCAAACGCTGTTGTTGCGGGTTCGATGGGGGAACTGGTAAAATTTCGCTGATTTTTGAGCTGTCCGGCGGTTTCAAAGGGCAGATCTGTTTCCAGTTTCTGCCCTAATCCCAATCGTTCTAGCCAACCATAGTAAACCTCAGGCTGCATTTGCTGCATCATCCGCACCATGCCCACGTTACTGGAATGTCGCAGGATTTGTGCCGGATTGATCATGCCATGGGCTTTTTTGTCATAGTTGGCAATGGGCCACCGACCGATCTGAATCGAACCCGTATCATTAAATAAACTATCAGGACGAACGACTCCAGATTCCAGCGCGATCGCCACATTCAAGGGCTTAAATGTGGAACCCGGTTCATACAAATCTGCCAATGCCCAATTTTTAAACAAACTAATGTCAGAGGTCGAATAGTGATTCGGGTTATAGGTTGGTTCTGAGACTAACACCAACAAGGAACCATCCAAGGCATCCATAACAATTACAGTACCTCGTTTGGCATTAAATTCCTTAATTTTTTGCTTAAGGGCAGAACGTGCCGCACGTTGTAAGCGACTGTCGAGGGTCAGTTGCAACCGCAGATCATCTGAGTGGAGAAACCCTTCTGGAATATGATCCGGCATCAATGTACCATTACCTGCCCGACTCATTCGCAGCGTGCGAATTTCTCGTTCTAATAATTTTTCCTGAGAATACTCAATTCCTGCCTGACCTTGATGATCAACATTGACGTATCCAACCACATCAGCGGCTAATTCTTGCTGAGGATAAAGGCGAGAATATTTGGGAATCAGTTCGATCCCATCCAAACTTAATTGAGTAACTTTGTTCGCTGTATCTTCCGTTAATGACCCGCTAACTTGAATCCCCGTATTTCTTTTATTAAATAGCGTTTCCAAGTCAGTAGACGATTTGTCCAGAATTGGCGCTAGCTGAGTCGCTATATTGGCTTTGGATAGCTTAAACAGTTTGGGATGAACGTAAAGGGTATATACGCGCCGATCCACCGCCAAAACATTACCATTACGGTCAACTATTGGACGACGCGGAATAAACGGGCGCATATAAATCATCTGCTGTTGCCTTGCTTTTTCTTCCAAGCTAGGTGAGATGACGACTTGCAGCCGATATAAATTGAATAACAGCCCAAAACTCCCTGCCATCATGATTACCCAAATTAACAGCAATCTAAACCCAGGGCGTTGAAACAGTTTTGACTGTTGAGTGTTCAGTTTTGAGTGTTGACCCTTCGTGACCCTCGTAGGGAACCTGGTTTTGAGTTTTGAGTTCTGCATTCGATCATTCATCCTGCCCAACTGGAGTTGAGAGATTAGCTAGGTGCAATATATTATCGCCGCCCCTCCGCCCCTCCGCCCCTCCGCCCCTTTGCCCCTCCGCCCCTCCGCCCCTTTGCCCCTTTGCTCCCTCAGTATCCCAAAGGAGTCTGTGCCAGGGTTTCTTGATCAGGCGTCTGATTCGGAGATTCCTGGAATTGGCGCTGAGGTGCCGGAGAGAGCAAAAGGGTATTGGCAGTAGTAGGTGTTACCAAACCTGTGGCAGGGCGTTCCGCTTGTTGAGCGAGTTGATCTTTGATGATTTCATTCGTCGTTGTCAGATCACGCTCATTTCGCTGGAGCGTTCCCAATTTTCGGTATTCTTGCGTCCACTGCTGCTGGGTATATACAGTCCAGGAATAAATGGTTAGTGTCACAATACCCAGGATCAGCGTGATCACATCCGAACCGCGTTGCAGAATCATCAGCGATCGCAACCAGCCAGGAGTCCGTTCTCGTGAGGTGTCAAGCCTTTCTACCTTTTGGCGACTGGTTCTAGACGCCAAGGGGGACACAGGGCTTGATCGAGATGACCGCCTTCTCGAGGAAACCGGAACTTGGCGAGAAGGATGACGTTGAATTGGAACAGAACGAGAGACAGCATTCATAAGCGTTTGGCAGATATTTGCGTTTTGAGTTTTTAGTTTTGTGTAGGAGCAAGTTTGACTATTATCATTTCTTACCTGACAACGGATGTGACAAAACTCGCCCCTACCGAGTTTTGAGGGCAAGAGTGTTGGCTGTTAACCATTGACTGAGAAAATTCTTCCCCATCTCCCCATCTCCCCATCTCCCTATCTCCCCATCTCCCCATCTCCCCTGTCAACTAGGTTTAGCGACTTCCCGTGACAAGTCAGAAGCAGGAGTGGGGGATTGAGAGGACGAGGGACTCGATTTTAGGGCATGATGATGGCGCACTGGGATTTGCAAAATAAACTCAGTCCCTTGACCCGGTTGCGATCGCACGTCTAGTTGCCCCTGATGTTGATTAACAATGGTTTGATAGCTCACGGTTAAACCCAAACCTCGACCTTCTCCAACGGCTTTGGTGGTGAAAAATGGCTCAAAGATACTTGAGAGAACCTCTGGATTAATGCCTACACCATTGTCAGCGATACTAATTTCTACCCGATCCTCATCAGAGGAATGGATGCTCGGTTTCCATTGCGTTCGCAGGGTAATCATTTTATCAGAATTGGGCGAACGATTGAGTGCTTCAATGGCATTCGTCAGCAGATTGAGAAATACCTGATTGATCGGCTTAGGGTAACATTCAATATGAGGCAGGTTGTCGTAATGCCGATCTATCTTAATCGTATTGATGCATTGGTTGTGCAGGATTAACAACGTATTTTCCAATGCCGCGTTGATATCAATCCGTTTCAAGGAGGCTTCGTTGTGCCGAGAAAATCTCTGCAATAACTGTACGATTTCCTGAATTCGCCGGGTGCCTGATTGCATGGATTGCAAAATTTTCGGTAAGTCCTTGCTTAAAAAGTCAATTTCCACTTCCTCTAAGAGGTTTTCCAGTGTCGGTGAGGGGTTCGCATATTCAGTTTGGTAGGCTTGCACTAAGCGCAGCAAGTCATTGACATAATTTTCTAAGTAAGGAATATTACCATAGATGAAACTAATGGGATTATTGATTTCATGAGCCACCCCAGCTACCATTCTGCCTAAACTGGACATTTTTTCACTTTGAATCAGTTGGACTTGGGTCAGCCGCAGTTCTTCAATCATTTCTGCCAGTTTTTGGGCTTGCATGGCATTATGTGCCGCTTGTTGCTGGGTGCGGGTATATAAATATGCCTGTTGCAGGGAAATAGCGAGCTGATCGGCGACAGCTTGTGCCAGTTCTTGATCGTGTTTTGACCAATAGCGAATGTAAGCACATTGATTGAGGAACAAAATGGCATAAAGTTTACCATGGGCTTGAACCGGAACCACTAACGAGGATTTGATTTGGGCAGATTGGTATTCTTCGTTGTTGGTATCAATCCGTTCATCTTGGGTTACGTCAGGAATCACTACCGCCCGTCGGTGCTGAATAATCCACTGGGTAATTGGACCCTGGGGATTGAACGTGTCCTTGCAAGGGGTAAAGGGTTGGCGATACACCTCATAGAGATGATCCCGGTTTAATGACTCACCATTACAGGTAGCGGCGGTTTCTGAGTTGACGGCTGGCAGATCTGAGGTTTGGTAATCCTTGACTAAATGCACCAAACATCGATCCACTTCCAACGCTGAACACAGATGGCTAATCGCTTCCGTTAATATGGTCTGGGGATCAAAACTCTGGCGAGTTTGATTGGTAATATGATTAACGAGTTGTTCCCGAATGGCGTGGTTCTGGGTTTGTTCATAGAGTTGAGCTTGACGGATACCAATTTCTAAGGATTCCGCGATAGACTCTAAAAATTGAATTTCTGGAGTTGCCCAAAACCGAGATTGCTCACAAAGACAAGCAATAAACCCAATTCCGTTTTCTTTACCTGTGACGGGAATCAATAAGCTGGCTTTATAGTCCCAGAGGGAGGGATTGGCAATGAGTGATGGGGGATTGGCAGAGGATTTGTGTAAAAGCTGTTGAATTCTCCACCGTAGTCCTGTGGGTGTCAAGTGCGCTGTGCCACGATTAACGATCCGTTTCCCTTCGGCGATCGCCCTTGCCATAGTACCAAAACATTCTAGGGGATACTCTCCCAAATACGAAGGCTGATGCTCATGCTGACGGCGTTCGCAGACAATCTCAACTTGTTCCCGTTCTTCCCAGTACCAGAAAAAACTACAACAATCAAGTCGAAGCAACGCCGCAATTTCGTCTACGGCTGTTTGCACAACAACTTGCAATTCCAGGGAATTACGGATGCGATCAACGATTTTTTGGGTTAGTGCTGCTTGCCTTGGGGGATACTTGATCCAAGCTTGGATCAATTGAAAAGCGTGATAAAAATTAGAAAACACAATGCATTCCTTAAACAATCCTCCGCACCCACTTTGACGGCTTGTCCTGATTTTATAGGCTAAACCGCTAAAGAAACCCTATATTAACAATTATGCAGCTAATTTAGTTAGACTACGTAGTTCTTCAGAATTTACTGAATCATAACCAATCTTCAGACAACTGGGTCAGACAAGCGGGTGAATGTCATTCCAGTCTATCTGATACATCTTCCTTCACTCTTACGTTAGCCAAACGGCGCGTAAGCGCAGCGTAGCGAAGTACTACTCTTATCGATCAGTTAGAGTGGGATCATTCTCGCTGGATTAAGGAAAAAAGCAGTAGTCGTGTTAAAACTATAAAGTTATAGTAAGCTAACATAACGTCTGATTTGACGCAGTCCTTAACACCAAGGGGAGTGTATGACTAAGAAATTACTGAGTTTGCTGCTGGTATTGGCTTTGGGAGTTAGTTTGGGCGCTTGCCAAAATGCAGGCGTAGAGGAACCCGTCGAGGGTGAAGAAGCCGTCGAGGAACCCGTAGAGGGTGAAGAAGCCGTCGAGGGTGAAGAGGCAGAAGAGGCAGAAGAGGCAGAGTAACAGCTTCTAACCCCCTGAGACTCCCGCGAGTCTACAGCCTAGCATCAGAAAAATGCGATCCACATCCTGGGGTATGCAATGCCACTTTTATTTATTGGCATTACTGGCGATTCATGCCACGCTTCCCTTTGGGGTGAGACGTGAGGCTTCTCGCTGATTAAGCTAAAGAGCGATATCTAGACAGTCTTTTGACACTCCCCGTCCTACAAGTACGGGGATTCTTAGTTCCGCGACACACCTTACAGTTATCTATCCTTGCTGCAATACTTAAACCTTTCTACCCGTAGAAAACTACCAAGTATTGAGCCTAACTTAGATAACCCCAGAGGGAACCTGCTCCCTAAGCGTTTAGAGATTTCTCTCTACGTTTCGGTATGCCCTACCGTACATTTTTCTAGTCTTATGACAGCCCGCAAGTCGTGCACTTTTGGCGGTATCGGCACTCGTTTGAGTCCATGCGTTGTTCAGTCTTGTTACTCGCGCCTCATGTACTAGCATCACTTGACGTGATAAATATCGATTGTTCGATTGGCGATACTCACGAATTTTCGCCTGTGCTAGACTACTTGTATAGAGTAGCACAATATCTGCCACGATGCCCAGAGAAAAAACATTAAGAGTACGGCTTTCAGATAGAGAGCTTGAGACACTTAAACAGTATGCTGAACAAACAGACAGAATGATATCAGAAGTAGTTCGAGACTGGATCAAGGGCATAAAAAAGCCGTCCTAGAAGGACGAGACTTGAGACCCATTTTTTCGGTCAGGTATCGCTTTTTGCTTGGTTTCAAGCCTTGGTGTATCAATTGCCATGAACCATGAACCCTAAACAACGACATTGGTTGCACTTTGGGCTACTCGTGTTATGGATAGCCCTTGGTGCAATTTTGCGCTTGAGTCGTTTGGTGTCTCTACCCCCATGGACTGATGAGTTCGCCACGATGGTCTTTAGTTTAGGCAACAGTTTTCAAACCGTGCCACTGAATCAGTGGATTAGTTCAGATATCTTGCTCTATCCCTTGCATCCTGTGGCTGATTCAGATATTAGTTCAGTTGTCAACTATTTAAGCCAAGAAAGTACACATCCGCCGATTTATTTTGTCTTAACCCATTTGTGGATAAAGGTATTTCTTACCGATGACGGATTGGTATCCTTATGGGGGGCGCGATCGCTCTCGGCATTATCGGGAATTGCGGCTATTCCCAGCCTATATGCTTTGGGGTATTGGGCGTTTGGTTCTCGGTTAGTCGGTCAAATTGCCGCCGCGATGATGGCGGTTTCACCTTACGGGATTTTCCTCGCCCAAGACGCACGTCACTACACTCTGGCGATTTTATGGGTGATTGCGTCTTTATCCTGTTTAGTTGTGGCAATTCAGGGTATCCACCGTGAGGAACCGTTATCAGTAGGAATGGGATTAGTGTGGGTGGGTGTCAATAGTTTGGGAATCGCCACCCATTATTTTTTCAGCTTAACCCTCTTTTCCGAAGGGGTGGTGCTGTTGACGCAGGCTTGGCAACAGGGAAGGAAATATCCTCAGATTTTGGTACGATCGCATTGGCGGCGTATCTATGGGGTTGCTTTAGGGACGCTTGTCGGGGGTTTAGTCTGGCTACCTGCTTTATCCAGTATCTACGGTAGCGAACCCACAGCCTGGATAGCCGACGGGGATCTGACTGGTGAATGGTTAGCACCCATCGGGCGGCTGTTTATTTGGGGGCTGAGTATGATCGTCTTGCTTCCCACCGCCACAACTGTTCTGCCGATTTGGATCGTGGTAATCTCCGGTATCGTAACGGTGGTATTTGTGGTTAGCCTGATACCGAGACTCGCTAATGGCTGGAAACTCCAACAGCACTTTTCTGATCGCCGTTTAGCCTTGCAGATTTTGTCGGTATATTTAGGGAGTGCGATCGCGTTAGTCTTGGGCATCACCTACGGTTTAAGTATGGACTTAACTCTAGGGGCGCGGTTTCAGTTCGTTTACTTTCCGGCTGTGATCCTGTTATTTGCGGGGATACTGGCTGGAGTTTGGCATCAGGTGACATTTGATTCAGCTTCTAGACTAAAGCATGGCAAAGCAATTGTGGTCATGATTTGGCTGATGGGATTAATGGGAGGATTCACCGCAATTGGGAATTTAGGGTACTTACAAAATCACCGTCCCGACTTGCTTGCACCTGTAATCCAAGAGGCGTCTCAATCTCCCGTATTCATCGCCACCACTCACAAGCATCATGGACAAACTGGGCGACTGATGGGGTTAGCCTGGGAATTTAAACGATTATCGGATAGGAATAATTCTGAAACGGATAGAACTACATCTGCCCAATTTTTTCTAGCGGATCGTGATCCCCAAACCCGAACCTATACAGACGCGATCGCACGCTTACAAAACACATTAACTGAACTGCCACGCCCCTTCGATTTATGGTTAGTGGATTTTCGGACTAAAGTTGATTTAGACGCGCAGCCTTGTTTTCGCGATCGCTCTTATGGGTCATGGGCTGGTGAATATAAATATAAACTTTATCGTTGTCGAGTAGGAAAATAAAGAAAAATTATAGACTAAACGTTTCGATTTAAATTCGCCAATTATCCAACCTCAGAGGATAACCTAAGGCTTGAACTCGCTGATAGTGAGATAAATTGCCAGTTACCAAAGTAAGATTATGTTGTAGAGCGATCGCAGCAATCATTGAGTCAGGATAACCAATGGGTTGTCCTATTCGTTCTAAATCCGCATAGATACGCCCTGCTAATGCGGCATCTGGCAGTTCTAGTGTCAAAACCTCTTCAGAGGTAAGTGTAGCTAAAAACTCGTGAACACGATCTTCTCGTTGACGTTTATGCCAACCTTGGACAACCTCCATAACGGTAATAACCGAAATTGTGTAGCAACCGAAAACAGCACGATAAGCAGTAGCTTTAGCTATAACCCTTTGATTAATTCTCCTAAAAATTTCAGACAAAATGTCTGTGTCAAGCAGTGCCTTTTCCAATTTTTTCGTTGAATAACTGTACTCTCCGATTTTTTAGGGCTTCTTCAAGTATCTCACCAACAAGTTCCGGTTCATCAGCAACTAATCCTAACCAAGGATCTTTTGTTCTTTTTTGCCGGACTAGTAGTTTGATAACGTCTGCAATCAGTTCCGGTAATGTACTTTGCCGAGACTCTGCCAAAAGCTTGGCACTTTCAAGGGTTTTTTGGTCGAGTTCAACTTCGATCTTCGTCATGCTGACTAGCCTCTTGCATCAGGAGCTTGATGAAATTTTAGCATTGCATAACCTCAGACATCGATTAGCACGAATCATTTAGTAGAGACGTTGCATGCAACGTCTCTACCACAGTTGGTTATTCCCATTAAACCGGAAACGGCAAAAACGGGATCGCACTCACCAAGGTTTGCAAATTGTCAGCTAAAGCGGTTGAGAGTTGCTGGGTAATCGGTAAACTATCCACCACGATGCCAGTACATAACAGCATCATGTACAGAATCGAGTACTTAAACAGCCCTCGCGCCAGTTGGTTATCGGTGGGACTTTGTAATAACTGCCATGCTTTTTGCAGAAAAATACTACCTAACACCAGCGCGATCGCACCATACACCACACCCGATACTCCTAACGGATAAATAAATAACAGCGACGCTGGAACAACTAACAACGTGTAAACCCAGATTTGACGGGTTGTAGACTCTTCACCTGCTACAACAGGCAACATGGGAATCCCGACTTTGGCGTAATCCTCGCGAATCATCAAAGCCAGCGCCCAGAAATGGGGAGGAGTCCACAAAAAGACGACGGCAAACAGTAACCAGGCGGGTAAACTCAACTCTCCCGTCACCGCCGCCCAACCCACCAGTGCTGGAATTGCCCCGGCTGCACCGCCAATCACGATGTTTTGGGGTGTATGGCGTTTGAGTAAGTGGGTGTAAATCCCCATGTAGAAGATAATGCCCGACATTGCCAATAATGCAGCTAGAAGATTGGCAAAGACGGCTAATAGGGTAAACGATGCAGATCCGAGAGCGATCGCGAATAACAAGGCATCACGAGTCTGTATCCGCCCTGAGGGAATTGGACGGCTACGGGTGCGTAGCATCTCATAATCGATATCGCGATCATAAATGCAATTGAGGACTTGAGCCGAAGCAGCAGCTAAGGTTCCTCCAACCAGGGTAATGAGTAGTAACAAGGGATCAACTTGCCCCTCAGATGCCATCCACATCCCTGCGGCTGTCGTAATCAACAGCAGAGGAATAATGCGAGGTTTTGTGAGTTGGTAGTAGCTCTGAATCACTTGCCGGACGTTTTCATGTTGACGGGATATAGTTGTCCCAATCATTAATTTCACCAATTCCTTATTTATTGAAACACTATATACAATCATTAACACTTTGACACAATCGCCGTTTTAATGCTGTAGGAGTGGGGGAAGCTGGGGGAGTGGGGGAAGCTGGGGGAGCTGGGGGAGCTGGGGGAGCTGGGGGAGCTGGGGGAGCTGGGGGAGCTGGGGGAGCTGGGGAAGCTGGGGGAGCTGGGGGAGCTGGGGAAGCAGGGGGTTTAAACCTTAATGTCAATAATGGCGAAATCCTTGTATGTAGTGCGTTAAGCGAAGCCATGCCGCAGGCTTTGCATCTTGCTCGCTACTAATACCCAATTTAAATGCATGATAGCTTAAGCCCAACCTTAGTCAGGGCGGGTTTTGCACCAACGTTATCATCAATAGCGAGAAGAAAGTCCCTAAACCCGCCCCTACAAATCAGGGTTTTGCACCAATGTTATCATCAATAGTGAAAAGAAAGTCCCTAAACCCGCCCCTACAAATCAGGTTCCGTAGCGCAGCGAAGGGTCAAAACTTTTCCAGGAACCGGAAATCATCTCATTCTCGTCGAATAATTAAGACATAACTTTTCAAGGCTGGGAATTCTGTCAGCCAATTTCTATGAAATTTATCCAACCCAAGTCTATACGTTTCGCCGCCATGAGTGGGTTACTACTCATTCCCCTAGTTAGTGCAGGGTTTTGGTGGACAAGTTCTGTCGCCCAACTGCCTAAACCCGCTAATGTATCTCAAAATAACTCATCTCTTTCTCCGGTTCATCCTGATGAACCCATTGACTATACTCTAAACGAACGCTTTTCTCTGTCAAACTCTCTAGAACGCATTCAACAAATTAAAAATGCCCTGTCCAGCTTCCAAGAGTTAACCGAAACCAGCCAACCCATTTTAGGCGATCGCAAAATTGCCGAAATTGGTCATACTGACTGGGAAACGCAGTATCTGGGCTTTCCCAACTGGGTGGGTTCTGTAGAAGGCACGCTTAAAAAACAAGCGTATCAGATTGCTAAACTCGAATTTGAACTCGCCCAAGAACAATACCAAGATGGCAAAATCTCCCAAGCTGTTTTAGAACAGAAAGAAGCTAGTTACCGCCGCGCCCAACAAGACTTCCAAGCCTTTTGGAATTCATTCAACATTGCTGATTAGTATGGTTTAATATAGCCTGTTCCCTGTGACACACCGAGCGTGTTACCGAGCGGAGTCGAGGTAAGTCGAGGTGTTCCCCGTTCCCTGTTCCCTGACAAATGACAAATGACGTAATTGGTATTGACTTAGGTGGAACCGCGATTAAGCTGGGACTTTTCCAGAAAAATGGCACTTGCATCCAATCATTAACGGTGGCGACGCCCCAACCCTCAACTCCAAAAGCCGTGGTTGAGGTAATCGCTGACGCGATCGCACAACTTGATACTAACCATAGCGTGATTGCCATTGGAGTGGGGACTCCCGGACCTGCGGATGCAACCGGACGAATTGCGAGAGTGGCGATTAACCTCAATGATTGGCATGATATTCCCTTAGCGGATTGGTTAGAAGCTAAAACAGGTTGTCCGACGATTATCGCCAATGATGCCAATTGTGCGGGTTTAGGCGAAGCTTGGTTAGGTGCAGGACGTCAGTTTCGCCATCTGATTATGCTGACGTTGGGTACTGGCGTCGGCGGTGCAGTTATTCTAGATGGGAAACTCTTTGTTGGTCATCAGGGCGCAGCCGGGGAGTTAGGGTTAATCACGTTAAATCCAGAGGGTCCGCCTTGTAATAGTGGCAATCAAGGTTCTCTGGAACAATATCTGTCCATTGGGGCAATTCGTCGCCGTACCGGAAAAGAACCAACTGAACTTGGGATTTTAGCAAATGAAGGCAATCCAAAGGCGTTAGAATTTTGGCACCATTACGGACGGGATTTAGGCGCAGGATTAGCGAGTTTGATTTATATCCTTACTCCAGAAGCGATTATTATTGGCGGTGGAGTTAGTGCAAGTGCCAAATTTTTCTTCCCGGCGGCTTGGGCAGAAATTCAACGTCGAGTGTTACCGAGTTCTCGTACAGGTTTACAGTTACTTCCCGCTACACTAGGTAATCAGGCGGGAATGGTTGGGGCTGCCAAATTAGCACTGCAAATGAGAAATGATGAATTATGAGTTGTTATTGGTTATTTGTCATTGGTCATTTGTCATTATAAATTAAGCAAGATCCCCGACTTCTTGAAGAAGTCGGGGATCTGTCTGTGTACCTCAGAAATAGCTTCCCCAGCTTCATCGTATCTACGAAGCTTCCCCAGTATTTTTATGCCCGCTGCACTCAAGTCAAAGCACCACCGCAACTCGAACCACACCCGGCGGTGCAACCGTAACAATAGGAAGCTGTGCGAATTTCGTCAATGATATCTAAGCTTCCTGCTGCTAATAGCTTACCCACGGTTAACGTTTCCCCAGTACCAGAGTTAGCGGGTATTTCTTCCATCTGATTAAAATCGCAGTCGTAAACATTTCCGCGATAATCAATCGAGAGTTCATTCCGACACATCAAATGTTCCACCGTCGTCGGATTAAAATTATCTTCCAGAAACTTCAGATACGGCGTATACAGCTTGGTTCGTTGCAGATAAAACTTAGTTCTGCCAATGGGCAAATTGGTAATCGTAAACAACTGGTTAAACTCAATATCAAAATTTTCCTTAAGGAACCATTTATAATCCTGTTCCAACTTCACCTGATTCGGCGTTAAGGAAAAATCTTCGCTCACAGGCAACGCCGGGTTATAAACCAAATCCAGGATTAACTGCGGATTTTTTCCATACCCCAATTGATTTAACCGTTGAATTGCCCGAATCGAATCATTGTAAACTCCTTTCCCCCGCATTTTATCCACATTATCCTCTAAATAGCAGGGAAGCGACGCAACCACGCGCACTTGATGCTGGGCAAAGTATTCGGGTAAATCTTGGTATCCCGGTTCAAAGAAAATGGTTAGATTTGACCGTACAATGACTTCTTTTCCCGTTGCCCGCGCTGCTTCAACTAAGGGTTTAAACCCATAATTCATTTCCGGCGCACCCCCGGTTAAATCAACGGTTTGGATTTGCGGAAAGCGATGAATTAGTTCGATAAGTTGGTCACAAATTTCTGGAGTCAGTTCTTCCGTGCGTTTGGGTCCCGCTTCCACATGGCAATGGGTACAGGCGAGATTACAGCGTTTTCCCAGATTGATTTGCAGAACTGTAATTTTGTTTTTAGTTAAAGGTGTCCTCAGTTTTTGGCGAAATGGTGTTACCGCTAATGTGGCTGTCTGTGTCACTACGTTAAATCCCTGGAAATGTATCTTGACTTCAGCATCTGACTAGCTAAACCCATATCGGCTAGCTGAGTCTATAATAAATCATTTAAGCTGTCATGCATTTAAATTGGGTATTAGTAGCGAGCAAGATGCTCAATGTAGCGAGCAAGATGCTCAATGTAGCGAGCAAGATGCTCAATGTAGCGAGCAAGATGCTCAATGTAGCGAGCAAGATGCTCAATGTAGCG